>JAEINM010000049.1 GCA_016342385.1 Spirochaetaceae bacterium
ATATTTGATTGCTTATTATGGTGTAAAATTATAACATAGTTTTTAAAAAACAAAATTTTTTTAGATATTTTTTTAATTGAAACCCTAAGTTCCGCAGATTTCGGTGACGACAATAAAGAAAGAGGTGTTCAGGTTTGAATATAAAAAAGAGTGATTCTGTTTACTATTCGGACTGTATATACTAGCATTAATATATAGATAAAGACTCGATAGGAGAAAAACCTTGTTTCGTAAATTATCCATTAGCAGCAGATTGCTTTTAGGTCTGCTATTACCAATAATCATATGCCTTATTCTCAACGTTGTTCATATCTTACCATGGATCTCTACTTTGATTCTAATACCCATAGCCCTATTCTGGTATGGAATGACCCATTTCCTTTTTCTAAAACGTATGACTTTTATCGCCGGCAGACTCAGGGATACGACTCAGGGTGAGGCCGATCTCACTCAGCGGCTCCCTGTTATCAATGGTGACGAGATCGGGGGGTTCAGCCGGGATTTTAATATTTTTATAGCCCAGCTTCACAATATCGTTTTTGAGCTGAAGAACGTCTCCGGTGAAAGTGAAATCATAGGTGATCAATTAGCCCAGAAAACCGAAGATATTTCCCATTCAATTGAAACTGTAGTCAAGCAGATGATTCTTCTGAAGAATAACAGTCAGTTGCTCGATGATAAGGTCTTTTCAGCAAAAGGGGCCATTAACGGAATCAATTCCTCTATTCAGGTCGTTGTCGATAATATCGATGATCAGTCAACTTCTGTGGAGGAGTCTTCAGCTGCTGTGGAGGAACTAATCTCGTCGATTAATAACATTTCCAATATTTCATCCAGTAAGGCTGAGAGCGTGAATTCCCTTCTGAAAGTGGTAAAAATCGGTGAAGATAATATGAGCGCCACTGTGGATTCAATAAAGAGCATCTCAAGTTCCGCAGGAGTTATCAGCGAACTGATTCAGGTTATAAACAGTGTGGCAGGCCAGACAAATATCCTCGCCATGAATGCGGCTATCGAAGCGGCTCATGCGGGAGAATTCGGGAAAGGTTTCGGTGTCGTTGCCGATGAAATCCGGAAGCTGGCGGAAGCGACAACAAACAATGCCCAGGATATTGCAAAGAACCTTAATGAGATTATTGATAATATTCATGAAGCCGCTGAATTAACTGAAAAAACAGACAAATCCATTCAGAAGATGACAGAGGGTATAGGTGATGTTGCAGACAGTATGACTGAAATCACCTCTAGCATGTCAGAGATGTCTGCGGGTACTATGGAAATGACCACCGCATTGTCTTCATTGGTTTCAATCACGGCGGAAGTAAAGAACTCCTCTAACCAGATTGTAGAACAGTCTGGAACTATTGATTCATCTATGGATGAAATAACCGGATTATCCAGTCAGAATAATATCTCCATTGGAGAGATAAACAACGAAATTGAACAGATCAATGAGAGAATCGAATTAGTTCAGGATCTCGGCCGGGACAATGTGTCAAACCTGGGAATTATAGAAAAAGATATTAAGAGATTCAGGATAATTGACACATCTGAAATGAAATCAAGCGATAATCAGCCTCTGATCAAGTGGAATATAAAAGAAAAAGAGATTCCGCCCAGACCGGACAATCCCGGCCAGTATCCCGAAGATGATGAGCGACACTGGTATGATTTTGAGTATTCCGGATGGAATGTCCAGAAAATTAAACCGATTCCCTCTCCCGCAGATGGCACTACGGGCAAGCGGATTATCTGTCTTCAGCCCGGGGATCATCCTCATTTTAAAGGCCATGCCAGGGGAATGAAGCAGATGACTGATGCGCTGGGTATGGAGCTGGAGATTCTGACAGGAGACTGGACCGCTGAACTTCAGGCGAAGCAGGTCGATATAGCCCGTAAAGAAAAGCCCGACATGATTGTTCTCATTCCTGCCGATGCAGAAGCCAGTACCAAGTGGTTGAAACAGCTCCATAGGGACAGGATTCCTGTTATAACCAGTAATTCTGCACCAACCGAAGAGGGTTTCCAGTACACCCTGGGGCATACAGGAGTGGATAACTGGGGATCTCACCGTATGCTGGCTAAAAAAATGGCAGAAACCATGAACTATGAGGGTGGATTCTGTATTGCTCTGAGAAATGCCAAAAGTTCAATGGATATCAGCCGGACCTGGGCTGTCAAAACAGAACTTAAAAAAATAGCACCTAAAATAGAATGTCTAGAAGTTATGGAAACGGGACTGGAAGAAAATGACAACCGGAATTCCGCTATTAAATGGATAGAAAAATATGGTTCAAAACTCAAAGCTATCCAGTGCATCGATGCCACAGTTCCTCTTGCGGGAATGGTAAAGGCGATGGAAGAGAAAAACAGGGAGGATATCCTTGTTTTCGGTTCCGGTCAGAATAGCTTTAATATCGATTATCTGAAGAAAGGGAAAATCCCCTGTGTTATCTGGGAATCAGCAGAATCAGAAGGGGCATTGACTGTTCAGATTGCCGTTGACTGGTTCAATGGTTTGGATGTCCGTCCCCTGCGATACCTGGAAAATAAACTGATCACTACGGACATCGCCGATCAATACTATCCCACGCAGTGGTAGTTGAAGATCAATATTTAAAAAGTCCTTGCCTCTGATGTTGATGTAACCCGATGTACTATAACAATGAGTCGTCGGAGGCATTGAAATAAATTCTTCTCTTAGAAATCAGCGGATTATGAAGCTGAGAGTGGCATATTCTTTAAAGCATGGGGAAAATATGCCAAACAGCCTATATATTTTATACTTTTTTATTCCGATACTGACTATATCAATAATGTGTTAGGAGTATCATTATGGAAAAAGAAAGTGTAAATGAAGCAACCTGTGATAATTGTGCAAGAGTTTTTGCTGCAACAGCCAAGCGTTACTACTGTACGCACTGTAATAAATTTTACTATATCTGCAACAGCTGTGTAGAAGCAGAACCCAAATGCAGACACTGCGGAATTCCTCTGAAAAGAAGAACTGAACCAAGAGTCGGTTTGGCTGAAAAGAGAAAAACCCTTCAGCGAGTGTGATCACTCCAGAGGCAGTTCGTTTAATATCATAATTTCCGGTCTATATTCAAAGTGAATAGTATCGAAAAATAACCATTTCCCTCCCCAGATAAAACCCTGCTTTTCAAAGGCTTTTATAAAAGAGTCGGGAGGGGAAAATCTGCTCTTGTAGGGCGTATTGTAAAATTTTAATCCCTTGTTCTGAGTCCACAGCCAATAGACTTCCTTCCCCCACGGGGTATTGAGTATCAGATCCAGCGCCACTCCATAGGAGTGAACACTGAGAGTTTCTGTTTCGGCTATCTGCCGCCAGTTGTATCCATCAATTCTATTGAGTGATCTGACAAATCTCGTCAAACTGCTGTCTACCAGCATTCTTCTCTGAATCTCTTCTTCCACGGCAGCCAGATCTTCCAGCAGATCTCTATGAATCTGCATTTTAAAACCCAGAAACCAGGTGGTTTTAACTCTGGCCCAGCTGGTCTCTCTGTCGTATATTCTCCACAGACTGTTTAGAAATCCCGGGTGGCGCTGGAGGGGCATCTGTTTTCTCTCTTCAACTAAGCGATCCAGCTTCTCTTTCATTTCCAGCGGTAGTTCCGTAAAAGGAGGAAGCTCTGAGGGATAGTGATTGAATACATGACTATTGTAATCTCCTTTTTTTATCACCAGTTCTTCCGGCAGGAGTCTTCCTCCCGCCCAGTAATACCATTGATCGTATACTTTCATGGCCCAGTCATCATTCTTGTAGCTTATCTCTCGGATTTTATCGGGATAGGCCTTTTTGTAGGCCTGAATAATTTTTTCAGGGGGAAATGAGTTCTCTATTTTCTCTCTGCGACTATCATCAACTGTCTGAGGAACAGCTGTCTGGATCCTTTTTTCCGGTGTAAAGGTCAAGGGTTGTTCCTGAGTCTTTTCCATAAGCAGTTCGGATCCCGTCTGAAAACAGGAGAGGAGAATAAGTGATGACAAAAGCAATAGAAGATTTTTTTTCATATATTTCTATTATAATCTAATATAATGTTATCTTGGTACTGTTCTGTTAAAAACAATTAAAGGACTAGATGAATGTTAAAAAAGAGTCTTCTCATAATTATTGCCTTTATACTTCTTTCCGCCTGTGGAAATAAACCTGATAATCAGGAATCTGAATCCCTCCCGATGACTGAGATCTCAGATATTACCGATCAGAAGGATATGCTGGTTTCTCCCGATGATATAGAGATAGACCCTTCGGTTCCCATTCTAGATGATTCCCGGCTGCTGGAAAAATCTTCTCTCTCTTCTTATGACTCATCAGTTCTTGGTGAACTGTTTAACCAGGCTGTATCTCTGCAGGAGAAGGAACTTCGGAGCTCTTTGGATTTTTCCGGACTCACAGTGAATTATTATAATGCCGAAGATTTTGATCCCTCACGACTCATCAGTTCCGAATCTGTGGGTCTCTTGAAAATCGTTGATTTCGGTCCTTCGGGAGAGCTTCCTATAGAGATGAGAAAACCGACTATCTATGTTCTTTTTAATCAGCCGATGGTGCCCATGAGCAAATTGGGCGAACCGGTTAAAGAGAGTCCTATTCTGAATATCAGCCCTGCTGTACCAGGGACATATCGGTGGATGGGAACAAAAATGCTCAGTTTTGAACCCGATGAACCCCTATTCAGGACAAGGGACTATCGGGTGACAGTCAGCCGGGGTAGTTCCTCTATTTTTGGAAAAAAACTTCCCCTGGATTTTAATTTTGTTTTTCATAATGAGTTTGTAGAAATTGTTTCTATGGCATTCGGTACCTTAGATGACCTGCATAATTCCATCAGGGAAGTTCCGCCGGAAAAGGCAAAGAAAATATTATTGACCTTTAATCAGACAGTTGATCCAGCTACTCTTGATGGGTTTATTTCTGTAAAAGACGATTTTAAAACCTATAGTGTAAAAGTGGAAAGGGCTGGTACGAACCACAAAGACTGGAAAGAAGAAACATTACAGAGAATGGTTCTGGTCTCTGTTGAGGGAGACCTTCCCTTTAATAGTGAGATTCGGGTTTTTCTGCAGGAGGGTGCCCGGGCCAACAGCGATTCCAGCCAGAGAATCGATTCCCAGGAGAAAAGCTATACAACCCTCAGCCCTTTCGTTTATCGAGATTATTCCCTTCATAGTTATGGATTTCCCCAGGATCCTGAAGGAGTCCAGAATCCCGTATATCTGGAGTTTTCACATCCTTTAAATAAGGATTCCCTACTGGAGAATCTAGGGACCAGTTTTTTCGGTATTGATTTAACAGGCCATGTTGAGGCCTATGATTACACTGTTCGGATTGCCGATTTACCGGTTGAATATGAGTCTGAATACGACGTTTTTCTCTCGGCGGGAATCGAGGATATATACGGCCGTAAGCTGAATCTGGAAAAAACAGTCATTGTGGAAGTACCCGCAGCGGCAAATTATTCACGTTTTCCCGGTTCCAATGGACTCAGGACTCTGGAAGCCCAATACGGACCACGACTGATCTATGAATATCAGAATATCTCCAGGGGATCATTTTTTATCAATAACCGGGAACAGAATCCCGATTTTGACAATGCAAAAAGGAATGAAGCTAATTATAAACTGGTCGATCTGACCCCTTATCTCAATGGATCGGGATTCGGTACGGTGAATTTAAAATGGGATTTCGAAGAGAATTACATCAACTGGAAAAATGAAGCGAAAGTGAGAAATAACAAGCGGGATATGGATGTTCAGGTGACAGATCTGGCTATCAGTACCCGCTATTCCTACAACAAATTCCTTATCTGGGTTAATCACCTGTCTTCAGGAGAACCGGCAGCGGGAGCCTCTGTCTCTCTATGGGGGAAATCGGGATTTTACAGTAGCGGAAAAACGAATGAAGAGGGTTTTGTCATTATCAATTTAAACAGCGGTGATATGGCACGATATTTCTATGAGAGCAACCGCTATGAGTACACCATCAATATCACGGCTGAGCTCGATAATGACCGTGCCGATCTCTCTGTCCGGAATACGCAATCGGGCTGGCGGTTCGGCATAAGTAATTCCTCTCCTGTCTATGCAGAGAACAGGATTCCCCGGGTCTTCATGTTTACTGACCGGGGCTTGTATAAACCGGGGGAGACTGTGACATTCCGTGGAATGGACTGGAATCAGTATCTGGGAGAATTTACCCCTTATTCCGGCCCCTATTCCATTAGGATAGAGGAGCTTCAGGGATATAGTTCCAAAGAAGTTGTCTCCTGGACAGGAAACACCACAGAATCGGGCGGATTTTTTGAAACCTATGATATTCCGGCAGATAGGGATCCTGTAGACCTGCGGATTGTCTATGAGCGGCAGGGTGAGACTTTTTATGAGAGGATCAAGGTCGCCTTTTTCAGAAGGCTGAATTTCCAGGCCCAACTGAGAACACCAGATAGAAAGTATTTTACGGGAGACAAGATATCGATTCCCATCGAAGCTTCTTATCTGGCTGGAGGGGCTCTGGCAGAGGGACGGCTCTCGAGTTTCTGGACGAGAAAACCGGTCCGTTATTACCCACCTGGGGAGCCGTGGAAATTTTCGGTTTTCGGCCCATCCGTGGGGTGGTTAAGGGAAAATGTGCTCTCTTCCCGGGAAGATAAATTGAATGTCCAGGGCAAATCTGTTTTATCCATAGAAAGTAGGGATCACAGTCTCAAGGGAATGGCTTACCGCTATGTTGTAGAGGCCACAGTCGAGGACATTGACAGGCAGACGGTGAGCGTCGCCTCTTCGGTTATTGTCCATCCGGCAACTTATTATATTGGTGCGTCAATAGATGATAAGAGCGGCGGCAGATGGCGTCGTTTTGTGCCGGTAGATAAAGAAATCCATTTTGTTTTTGCCCAGGTCGATACAGAGGGCCTTCTGTCTCCTGTTGATAAGGCTGCGGAAATAGAGATCATTAAAGGATCTTACAGGGCCGACCAGCAGAACAGCATCGGCGGAAGGGTCAACACCCGGTACGAATGGGTCGAAGAAACCCTGCACAGTGATTCTGTTCAGTGGAACTCCGGCCGATCCCGATTCTCTTATATTCCCACAGTGGCGGGAAGTTACCGTCTGAGAATAAGCAGCCGTGACAGAAAAGACAACGAAGTTATAACAGATCTCGAGTTTTATGTGAGCGGTGGATCATGGGTCCGATGGGCCGGACAGAATGTAGAGGATATTACTCTTGATGTGGAACAGGATCTGTATTTTGCCGGTGATACGGCGCGAATCCTGGTCAAATCTCCTCTTGAGAAGGGTAAATACCTCATGACTATTGAGCGCGAGGGAATTCTTGAGGAAAAATTGATTGAGCTCGATCCCGCCAGTCCCTTTATTGACATTGAAATCCGCGAGGAATGGGTTCCCGTCATGTATGTGACTTTAACATCTTTTCTGCCCAGAACAGATGAACCTGAGTCCTATTTTGATCCCGACTTCGGAAAGCCCAAAGGGATTTTCGGTGCAGCGGCACTGAATATATCAACAGCTACCAGAGAGTTGGATATTGAGGTTTCCAGTGACAAAGCCGTCTATCGACCGGGCGAGAAAGCTCTTGTCACGGTAAAAGTAACAGACAATGGTATACCTGCGGCTCATGCGGAGATTACCTACCTGGCTGTTGATCGAGGGGTTTTGGATCTGATTAATTATCACATCCCCAATCCGATAAATTATTTTTACAATACCTATCATTTCAAGCTATATGGCCGGGGAGACGATTCCAGAAGACTTCTGATGGCTCCCGTCACATATGATGTGACCAATCTTGTGGGAGGAGACGGTGAGGATGGAAAGCTGAAGAGGAGAGAGGACTTTACTCCTCTGGCTATATTTGAACCATTTCTGGAAACCGATGAAAATGGAGAGGTTCAGATAGAGGTAGACTGGCCCGATACTTTGACGACCTACAGGTCAACCCTTATTGCTCTGAAGGGCGATAAAATCGGTTATCTGGAAGAGGAACTCTATGTGAAGAATCCCCTTAATGTCCGGGCGGCTCTACCCAGGAGGATGCGGGTACGTGATACGGCTTTTGCCGGAGTGGTCATTACCAATATTGATGGCATTGATCATGAGGTTACGGTCAAAGTAGAATCCCGACTCATAGGTCTACCTTCAGATGTGGTGAAAACAGTCACTGTTCCTGCAGGCAGAAGCTATGAAGTACCCTTTATTCTGGAGGGAACTAAAGAGGGGGAAGGAGAGGTCCTTTTTACGATTCTCTCCGATGTTCTCAAGGAGGAACTGGTTCAGACAATTATTGTGGATAAACCACTGATAAAAGAAAGCTTTACAACAACCGGTATTGTGAAAAGTGATAGTGAGTTCGCCGAAGAAGCCCTGATCATACCCGCCAATATTGGTGAGTCCTATGGTTCCTTTTCTCTGTCAATAGATTCCAGTCAGGCTCCTTTTCTACGGGACCAGCTGATTTCTCTGAGTGAACATAAGGTATATGATAATACCTATGATTATCTCTATAGCGCTCTGCCGGGAATCATTGCTCCCTCAATTACAAAGAAGATGGGATCAGCCTTTGAAGGTGTCGCCAAAGACAATCTGATAAGGTTTCTGAAATATCTGCGGAACAGACAGAGAGAAGACGGGGGAATCGCCACGTCCGATTCCATGATGGACATAGCCAGCAATCCATTTTTATCTCTCGTATCCTTGCATATGATACAGATTCTCAAAGGACAAAATCAGACCTATGAAACCGTAGTTGATGAAAAAGCTCTCTTTTCCTATGTGAATCAATATGCTGCGGAAAATTCTAATCAGCAGTATTTCAATCTCTACCTGCATTATATAAACACTTTGGCCGGTGATTACAATGAAGCCCGAACAGATGAATTGAGGACCCTGGATGATGAGTTGGGAATAAGCGGATATTCTCTTTTGGGTTATGTTTACGAGCTGGAAGGCCGCGACCGCGAACTAGAGGGAATTTATAAGAAAATCAAAAATTTTGTTTCCATGGGAACAATGAGTGTGGATATCAGGGAAACCTATGAGAGCCGGTTTTACTTTGATTCCATGTATCAGCAATTGTCTCATCTTCTCAGGCTCGCTTTAAAGAGCGGGGAAGCTCAGGAAATTATCCAGCGCTATACCTTTAGCCTCAATCAGAATAAAAGTGGGAGAAACTGGATAAACTCTCATGACAGAATGTGGATCGTCATGGCTCTGAGCGACCTGGTTTCCTCGGAGAATCCCGATAAAACGAAGTTTGAAGCGGAAGTTGTGCTCAATGAGGACCCTTTAATGAAGGGCCGATTTGAAGGGTTTTCCAGAGGCCCTCAGGAGGAAACTCTTGATCTTTTCAAGGATATTGTTCCTCTAAGCGGTCGGAATGAAGTTGCCAGTCTTCAGTTCAGAAAAATCGGATCGGGGAATCTCTATTATTCAACCACTCTGAAATATGCTCTACCCAACGAGGTCGCTATGATTCGAGATGAGGGGCTTTCTGTTTTTTCACAGATAGAAACTCTTGAGGGAGATATTATTGACAACAATCAGTTGGACCTGGGGGAAACCTATCGGATGAGAGTGCTGCTCAGCACATCAAAAACCCGGAGTTTTGTGAATCTGACAGTTCCCATTCCCAGCGGTGCGGAAATTGTCGATCCAAGTTTTGCCACAACCTCCTCCTATGGTAACGCCGGGGGGGTCAATAGTGAGAAGTGGACGAGAGAGGAAGAATACGGAGATGAACAGGATTACATTGGTGAGGGATATATCATAGGAGGATATTTGTATCCTCTTACCCCTAATCAGCTCATTTTTGATCAGGAGATCCGCTATTCCTGGGACAGTCTCTATTATGGACAGCGGGAAATCTCTTTTCTTTTCCGTTGTACAACCCCGGGAATCTATCCGACCCCTCCTGCCGGTGCCCGGCTGCTCTTCGAACCGGAAGTCTTCGGTAGGGGAAAAGGCAGGTTAATTGTCATCCACTAAAAAGAGGATCCTTTTTTCATTAATCGGTATGACCGGAGTTCTATTCTTTATACTCCGGTTTTCACCTTTTAAGGGTTTGGAGGAATTCGAAAGATCCCATTACAGCATTCCCATATATAGTTCTCAGAAAAAACGGCTCGCCCTTCTCCCTCTGGAGAACGGCCTTAGACGTGAGTTTCTGTCAATTGATGATTTGGAGGAAGATTATAGACAGATAATTCTGGACAGTGAGGATAAGCGGTTTTTTTTTCATCCCGGATTTGATCTTTTTTCTTTGATCAGAGCTTCCTGGCAGTATATGGTGAGCCGGGAAATCAATTCCGGAGCATCGACGGTTACCATGCAGCTCTCACGAATGATTTACCCCAGAGTTAAGGGTGTGAGAGGAAAGGTTTTTGAGATATTTAATGCCATGAGGCTGGAAGCCCGGTACAGTAAAAAGGAGATTCTTGAAGCCTATATTAATCATCTTCCCTTCGGTTCCAATCTTGAAGGGATTAAAAGCGCTGCCTATTATTTTTTCGGAAAAGATGTGAAGGATCTAAGCCGTGAGGAACTGCTTATTCTTATGATGATTCCCCGCAGGCCGGAAGATTATAATCCTCTGGAGAATCCCCTGGCCAACAGAGAAGCCGTCGATCGGACTTTAGAGAGGATACGACAGGATTTGTCAACTGATGGTCTTGATTCGGCCTTTGAATCTCTGGCGAACCGGAAACCTCAATGGACGATGCTCTATCCCCATTTTATTCAGATGATCAGATCTGGACTCACAGACCTTCAGTGGCGACAGGGAAAACCTCTTTACACCTCTCTTGATGAGGAATTTCAGCAGGGGGCTCAATCTTATCTTGAGACTATTCTGGAAATGACAGGTGAGAATAGAATCTCCAACGGAGCTGTCCTGGCCATAAATAATGAAACAGGACAGATCCTCGCCTATATTGGTTCAGTGGACTTCTATAGCAGACAGGAGGGCCAGAATGACGGCGTGAGGATTCTGAGACAACCGGGTTCCACTTTAAAACCTTTTCTTTATGGAAAAGCCATTGAATCGGGATTCAGTCCTTCGACGCCTCTCCCCGATATTCCTCTTGAATTCGGGCATCGGGAAGTGTATATTCCGGAAAATTATAATGAGCAGTATAATGGTCCTGTCCGATTGAGTGTGGCTCTGGGGTCGTCTCTTAATGTCCCCGCCGTGTATTTACTGGAAAGACTGGGAGTTAAGCCTTTTATGGAAAAACTTCTCCATGCGGGATTTACATCTCTTAGAAATAAGGAACATCTCGGAGTCGGGCTGGCTCTGGGTAATGGAGAGGTTTCTCTCTGGGAGCTTGTTCAGGGGTTTTCCCTATTCAGCCGAGGGGGAAAATATATCCCTTTAGTGTATGAACTGCAAAGCGAAACACCTCAGGGTCTCAGTGTATATCCCCCGGCGGTCTCTGAAATGATCCGAGGCATATTATCCAATAATAAAAACAGGATACTCGGTTTCGGAAGGATTAATCCTCTTGATGTTGATTTTGATGCCTGTTTTAAAACAGGCACTTCCAATCAGTTTAATAATATCTGGGCACTGGGATCATCTCAGGATATTACCGTTGGAGTGTGGATGGGAAACTTTTCCGGAGAAACAGTCATCGGTTCTCCCGGCAGTTCCTATCCGGCCCGTATTGTTGTTTCCCTTCTGAATGACTTTCATCAGGAAGAGAGGTTTACCTCTTATGGGGATTTTCAGAAGAGAGAAATCTGTTCTCTCAGCGGTATGCTGGCCGGTCCCCGATGCCCCTATACACTTGAAGAAAAGTATCCCCGGGAAGTGAAAATGGAGCCTTGTGTCTGGCACAGAGAGATAGGTATATTTTTACCGCCCGAATATAGCCGGTGGATTTCGATCTATCACCAGGACTACGGGATTGATAGCAGCCATTCATCTCTGGAGATTGTGCAGCCCAAGGATGGATCACTCTATTTTCTCGATCCGACCCTTCCCGATGATTCTCAGGAAATTGCTATAAGAATAAATGGGAGAAATAGAGTTTCTCTCTATATTAATGATACACTTGTTCTGGAGGGAGAGCCTCCGATGACCTATTTTCATAAAGTGGAAAAAGGTCTTTTTTCCATCAGGGCCGAGAAAGGCGGAGATTCAGTAAAATCAGAAATTCTGATAAAATAAAATGAGAGGGTTATCTGGACGTGAATAAATATAGTATTACAGCAGCATTATTTTTTGTCTTTACATCTGTATCTTTCAGCTGGGAGAAAAAGGATTCCTCGGGATTTATTCAACCCGGACGCAGGATCAGCAGTTCGGTGATTCTTTCGGAAGATCAGATCTCATACAGCTATAAAACTTTTAAAGTCCGTATTCCCGATAACGCTTTCAAGATGGAAGTTAAAATTGATAATTCCCAGGCAGACCTGGACATCTATATGAATTTTGACAGAGAAATAGAAAATTATGATAATGTGGACTACTCCAGTACTCTTGACCTGTATAATGAAAAATTCTCCCTTAACAGATTGTCATCGGATCCGCTTTATACAGGTGTCTATTATATTGACATTGTCTACCCTCTTGATTCATTGCCCATAATCAATAACAGGGAAGTCTCTCAGATCCCTTTTGGGGTCACCGTTAAAGTGACAACTGTGGGAACGCCGGAAATTCTCATACCCGATAGAGCTATCCACTCATCATTATCAGCTGAGGACAGTATATTAAAGGTCTATGCTGTAGATGTTGATCCGGGGGTAGATGCTTTGCGCATTGATCTTTTCGATACAAAATCAGATCTCGATATGTATATCAGATATAAATCTCCCGCTCTCAGTTTTGTGGAAGCCGATTTTATCCGGGAGAGCTATCTTGGCCGTGAAAGTCTGGTCATAGATGGCCAGTCAGTTAAACCCCTCCGGCCGGGACGCTATTATATTTCTGTTTTTGACAGGATTGAAGATGATTTTTCCGATGATTTTTCCCTGATTGTATCCTATTCTGAAGAGGTCCCCGATTTCCTTAAAGAATATCCCCAACTCCCCCAATGGGGAAATGAGCTTGAAGAAGTTCTTTATGCAACTGTTGAGATATCGACTGAAACCGGATCCGGTTCGGGCTGTATTGTTTCTGAAGAGGGTTATATTATCACGGGGCTTCATGTCATAACCGATACAAGTGGAGAAATAGCGGAAAAAATTTACGTTTCTATGAACCTGTCCAACTTTTATCCTCCCAGAGAATTATTTAGAGCCGAACTGGTGGATAAACGGGACGCAGAAGACCTGGTCCTTCTAAAGATTGTGTCAGGTTTTTACGGTCAGGACCTCATTGATAATTACAGTTTTCCTCATTACACCATGGCTTTGGACAAGCCTGTTCAAATGGGGCAGCCACTCTCATTTCTCGGGTATCCCCAGATCGGGAGTGAGGGATCAAGAGCCTCTATTTCCCTGACCAGAGGAATTGTCAGTGGATTTAATACAATGGATTTTGGACTCCTGATTAAAACGGATGGTGAGATTAATAGCGGTAATTCCGGAGGAGCAGCTTTTAATCAGGATTATGAACTCATCGGTTTCCCCATGTCTGTTATCTCCGATGAAGGGGGACAGTTGGCCTATATCCATCCTGTATCACTGATCCCCGAAACATGGCTGGAAATACTGGGAATAAAATAATATGAATCACTTCTGGTTAATGGGGGCGGACTGGTTTTTTCTCATTTTCCACACGTCATTCACTCTGTTTAATATTTTCGGATGGATTTTCAAAAAAACGAGGAAAGTTCATTTGATAACCATGATCGCTACCTCTTTTTCCTGGTTTTTTCTCGGTATTTGGTACGGAATCGGCTATTGTTTCTGTACCCACTGGCATTGGCTGGTAAGGAACAGGCTGGGAAATCCCATCCGCTCTCATTCGTACATTCATTTTCTTATTCGGGAAATCACAGGTCTTGATCTGAATCCTCAGTTTGTAGACTGGACTGTTATGACTGTTTTTGTCTTTACCCTTATTATGACATTTTTTATAAATCTTCATGATTATTTGAAATCCCGAAAAAAGTAACTTAAAATTCTATATTGAGTTATGGAAAAAAATACAGAGACAATAAATTTACAGGATTTTCTTATTATAAATACTCCCGCTTTTCTATTTCTTCTATTCATCCCAGCGGCGATAGTCAGTAGTCACTATCATTCTATAATCAGATATGCGGCCATTCCCTTTTTTGTCTGGGGAATTTCCGGTTGTTTTCTTCTGCTTGCAGATTATTACAATAGGAAAAAAAAATTATTCATCCGTTTGCTGCGGCTAAATACAAATAGAGATCCGCTTAAGCATTCATTATATTTGAAATCCACAGTATGCGGATTAGCAATTTTATGGGCCTTATATGCCCGAAAAAAAAATTATTACAGGAGTGACTCTTTATGAAAGGACGATTCGGATTTTCAGGGAAAGGCGCGGAGTTTTTCAGTCTGATTTTAGTTCAAGGACTACTAACCATGATTACGTTGGGGATTTATTATGCCTGGGCAATTGTTAAAATTGAAAAATTCTTGATGGAGAATTTGACTTTAGACGGCAAGAAATTTGAGTTCAAGGGAGAGGGGAGTGAACTTTTCAGTCTTCTCCTCGTACAGGGAATTCTTACGGGTATTACTTTTGGCATCTATTATGCCTGGGCCCTTGTTAAAATCAACCGCTATTTTTCCGAGAATACAGAATATGACGGAAAAGCATTTGCTTTTGAGGCTGATGGAGCATCATTATTCAGTCTATTACTGATACAGGGAATTCTAACAGCTATCACTTTTGGAATTTACACTCCCTGGGCAATTGTCAAAATCTACCGGTATATGGCAGAAAAAACACAGTACAATGGTGTGAGTTTTCAATTTGCCGGAGATGGAGCGCAATTGTTCAGCCTCCTTTTTGTTCAGATGCTGCTGACCATGATCACTTTTGGAATATATGCCGCATGGGCGGCTATGAAAATTTACACCTATCTGGCCG
>JAEINM010000050.1 GCA_016342385.1 Spirochaetaceae bacterium
TTTAAAGTCGGTTTCCATTCTCCCTTTGTTTCCTATGTAGAAGGAATTCTGGCCAGAGGAGATGAAAGAGTCTCTGACTTAATTCAAAAAGCCTGGGAAAAGGGCGCTAGACTTGATGCCTGGGATGAGTATTTTAAACGGGATCTCTGGAGGGAGATCATTTCTGGTGCAGACTGGGATATTGAAAAGGAGATCTGTTCTCCTAAAGATATTAATGCAGAATTGCCCTGGGATTCAGTTTCTCTGGGGGTTTCTAAAGAGCAGTTTAAAATCGAATATGAAAGAGCTATGACTTCCGAGTTAACAGCAGCCTGCGATAATCCCTGCCGGGAATATTGTGGTGTCTGTAATAAAAATGAAAAAGTCCGCTATCCCGAAGGGTTGGAATATCTGGACGAAGAGATCAACATTGAAGAGGAAAAAGGTCAGGTTCGGAGAATACTTCTCAATTTTAAGAAAAAGGACTCGGCCATATACTTTGGACATCTGAATATTATGCATATGTTTGAGATGGCTTTTCAAAGAGCTTCTTTTAATCTGTTTTTTACTCAGGGCTATAATCCGAAACCAAAAATGGAGTTTCCCCATCCTCTGACTTTGGGAGTTGCCTCGGAAGGAGAAGTGATCGGTTTTGAGATGTATTACCATGATGAAGATATGAATTTGATGATTGAAACATTGAATAAAGTCCTTCCCCAGGGAATTGAAGTCACTGATTATCTTCTACTACCTGTTCCTGAAGAAGGACGAAAGTATAAATCTTTAATGGCTCAATACTGGGGAAGTCTGTACACTCTTAAACTGGAAGGCAATTCTCCCATGACTCTAGATGAACTTTTTAAGGAATTGAATGAGAAAGTCCAAGAGTTTGATGTTCGGGAAGATTATAGCTTTGTATTGAAAAAGGACAGTATAGAGATAGTCTCTGAAATGAAAAACAAAAAAATGAATAACATAATCAGGTTACTCGGTGAAATCCTGGGAGAGAATCCTATGTCTAAAGGTGTGATTCTCAGGAGAATTGAAACCTACAAGAAGGATAAAGAAGAAAAATCCTTATTCCTCTGATACTTTTTGAGAACTGTTCTCCTGTTTTTTAAATGGGAAGAACAGTTTATCTCTGAATTTCCTCCCTTTAAAGTGCTTAATGAGGTTTTTATATTCATTCTCCCATTGCTCTACAACCTGAGGGAGAAAGTGTTTTTTTACATCTTTAAGAGTCTCTTTACGCATGGCCTCTAATCTTTTTTTATCATTAAGTAGGCTGACAAAGTAATTCCCCATAGCTATATAATCACTTTTTTCGACTATAATACCACTGTGATCATGTCGAATCATTCCCGGTACTCCCCGGGCATTGACCCCTATGCATACACAGCCATTAATCTGAGCTTCCAGTATCGTCATTGGCTGATTCTCCGTTTCTGAAGCGGTGGCGAATATTTCACAGGCTTTATATATTCCACTTTTTATTAAATCTTCGTGATTAATGGCACCTGTTATAATAATTCTGTCTTTGTAGGGAGAGTTCTCTTTTAACTGCTCAATAGTTTCCATTTGCGGACCATCGCCGACTATGACCAGTGTAATTTCATCGTCTATTCCTGCTGCATGAAAAAGGGCTTTCAGCAGAATTTCAATATTTTTTTCCTGAGAGACTCTACCCACATAGAGAACCGTTTTGCCCTTGAGTTTATATTTTTCTCTTATTTCCCGCTCTCCGGTGTTGTCAAAAATATTGGGATTGATTCCATTGGAAATAGTTTTCATGACAGGAGCATTGCAGCCGTTTTCGATCATTTCGATAATAGTGCTTTCCGAAGGAGCAGTCATTAAATCTGTTCTGTTATAAAATTGATTGGTATAAAACCAGCCGATATTCTGAATGAGTACTGTCGGTTTGAAGAGAGTCAGATGTTTTATGTATCGAGGATCTGAAATAAATGTATGATATGTTCCCACGAGAGGTTTGTTCAACAGGCGAGCCATATTGATAGCCATAATCCCCAATCCCACGGGGGTTTCAAAATGAATGATATCTATTTCAGCCTGTTTCAGGATTTTGAATGTCTTCAGGCTCATAATCTTAGTCCAGCGAAAATCTTCATAAAAAGAGGCCTTAATGGAAGCAATTCTTAAAATAGTGATGTTCGGATACTCAAATTCCCTATATTCACGGTCGACTTTTGGCGCTACTATAAAGATCTTATGACCTTTGTCCGCCAGAGACCTGGATAAATTCACCAGAGAGGAAACAATGCCATTAATCTGGGGATGAAAGGTATCGGTAAAATAGGCAATTTTTAGTTGTTTGTCTGTTAAATCTGATAAGTCCTGTGTTTTCTCTTTTTCCCTCATAAACAAGTAATATCATAAAATTGGTTGAATGGGGAAAAAAGATTGAAAAAATCCCAATAAAAACGTCTATATTTATGAATCTGAACTTTATAATTGCCTTCCATAGGAAAATTATTACCAGTTTTCTTTTAAGAGATTTCGGTTTAGGCGGGAGGGGGGGGTGCTCCAGACTTCCCGGGAGAGGGGAGCCCGATTTATATTACAGAGGCGGGTTATTAACTTTTTCCAAAGGTTCTTTTATATTTCAGCTTATTGACATGACCTGATAATACAACAAATAATAATTTATCAATTTTGAAGGATTATCCATGAAAAAAATAATTAATCCCTTTGTCAATAATAAGAATTACAGCTGTTTCGGTTGTTCCCCCGATAATCCCGGTGGACTGCAGATGGAGTTTTTTGAAGAGGGAGATGATGTTGTCTGCCTATGGGAGCCCCGGGATAAGTTTACCGGATACGGTCATATTCTACACGGTGGGGTTCAGGCCACTCTTATGGATGAAATAGCCAGTTGGGTCGTTTTTGTCAAATTGAAAACAGCCGGGTTTACAACGAACATCAATGTAGATTATAAAAATCAAGTTCTAATTAACAAGGGTAATATAATAGTCAGAGCATCACTGAAAGAGATGAAAAAGAATATAGCCCATGTTTCCGTAACTTTATCCGACGGGGAAGGGAAACTGGGCAGTGAAGGTATAGTACAGTATTTTACTCTTCCAGAGAAAATTGCCGTAAAGAAGATGGCCTACCCGGGGATTGAAGGTTTTTACGAGTAGAGCCTTTGCCTCCATCTGCCTGAATCTGCGGTTAAATACTTCTTTAACTTCGTAACAATCAGCTCCCATCTGCCGTTACAATCCCCAACCGCAGATTCTCCTCAATAGTATTCTTAAGCCCATGAGGTAGGCCATACTCTTCTGCCAGATTCGAAAACTCCCCAAATGCCTCTCTAACTTTGTAAATAATACCCCGACTCTTTGCCATAGGTAAATTACAGTAACTCCCGAATTTCATGAGATCTTCCCTATCAAATTGGTTATTCTTTCCGCTTAACCAGCATTGATGATTACTGGTCCAACGACCATAGGGATCGTAAGAATAGGTCAAGTCAAAGGCAGGTGCTAATTTCCAGGATCCTGAACGGTCCATGAGAAATCCTGTGTTTTTCGTATGATCATCCTGGTTTCTCCCTAAAACATTAAAAACCGCTCTGCGGAAGATTTCTGTGACAGCATCCTGTCCCAGTCCCATTTGCCGGACTAGGAGAACCAGCTGTTCGTAAGAGTTCATTTTATCCCGGTCGGCGTGACCTAATCCCGCCCAGGAGACGTAGTGTAGTTTGTCCACTTTATCCTTGCGTATAATCCGATCAAAACGCTCTATTAAATAATGCTTTTCCCGGCCGTTTTCTAATAGACGGGTATTGGGTATTCTGATTCCGGACTTTTTGGCTATAATGCTGTAAATGTATTCCACCATAGGCATTCCCTTGGGATCCATCTTATCGCGGTCCTGATTCCCCGGGCTATCAAATTTTAACAGCCAATAGGTGTAATTCGTGCCGTGATTCACGGTTCCATCGAGCAGTTTTCCTTTGGGTGAAAGGGCAATTAAGGCTTTCGACCGGGCACCACCGGCGCTGGAACCAATCCGTATAAAGGAGAGAGCTGATGCTCTGTCCTCAGCTGAATGGATTCTCTTCTGCAAATCCTCTTTCTTCTGCAATACCAGATTTGCCAATTCAGATAGTTTTTGAATATCTAAAGCCGTTCTCTGTAAGGACAGAGTTTCTCCTGGATGGTATTCCAGAGCCCCCATTCCGCGATCTGCCACATACAACAACCGATCCAGGCTGGTAACCTCATGGGAAGGGATGTTTTTTTCCGCCATGTAGATATCAATCAATTGGTCACCGTATTTATCCGGTAGGGAATCTGCCACAAACCCGGGAACCCCTTTAAATGATTTGAGAGCAAGCTGGTCTAATGTAAAAATAGATGGGGGATACTTCATCCGTATCGGAGAGATTTGAACGCCCGATTCCATAAAGGCCGGATCGTATTCAAAAGTAGCATAGCTCTTTTGATCAGGAGCATACCCTAGGTACCCAACAGAGGTGCCCCAAAGCTTAACTTGAACAATTTTACTCAATCTTCATCTCCCCACTTAAAGGCTTCTTTCTCTTTTATGGGATCCCGCACCCTCTTAGGCAATTCTTTCTCCGGCCCTTCCAGGGGACTATATTCCCGGATCTCTTCAAACAATCTCTGTAACCGATCCAATTCATCAATACCCCGCAATAAACGAATAAAGCTTTTCAGGGTTATCACAGAGGTCCCCTTGCGGAAATTATACAGAATTTTTCTCGAGATACCGCCGGCCTTTTCAATATCCGTATCCTTAATTCTCTTTCTAATTCGCAGTGCTTCAAACTTTGCAGCCAAATCTTGAATAATACTCTCATCTGTCTTCATTTTATAATCCATAAAACCGCCATATGGGTAATAATATTCCCATTATGGTTAATTATCAAGTATTATGTGCATTTATTTGCACATTGAGATATCAAATAAGGGGGCTCCAGTTTTTGTTCAACGTTCTGCAACATATGAAGGTTTTTTACCTGAATATTACTGGAGAGAAGGTTCACGATGATATCAGAGATTCTGGTTTCTACATTATTGATGATATGGTTTTGCCTATAATTAAAATATCGCCCTTCGACAGGCTCAGGAACCACTAATAATATATTGAACCGGTTGTTGAGTGTTTTTGCTGTAGCAAAAAAATATCGAAACAACATGTTTTTCTTTACAGAAACATTTCAGAGTCTTAAAATACATAAGTACTTATGCAAGAGTTAGGGGTTATATGGGATTTTATGAAGATACGGGTATTCTTATTCTCGGAACAAGGTTAAAGCGATTAAGTGAAAGATTTTTATCTGAAGTGGGAAAAATTTATGAAAAAATAGATATAGATTTTGAACCGGCCTGGTTCCCTATGGTTTTCCTGCTTTATAAAAAAGGTCCTTTATCCATTACCGAAATATCAGACGAACTGAATTTCTCTCAACCTGCCGCCAGTCAGCTTGTCTCTCTTTTATTAAAAAAAGGTCTATTGCTTCTGAACCCGGATATAAATGATAGAAGGAGGAAAATAGTGCATTTCTCTCCAGAAGGGGAAGTCATTGTAAGGAAGTTGATTCCCATTTGGAAGACTCTGGAAAAAAGTATGATGGAAATATTCACAAGTGATGAAGACGATCTGCATGTTGTTGAAAGCTTTAATGAACTGGAGAGAAAACTGAACAGTATCAGCTTCAGTGACTCCGTCCTGGATAAATTAAAAATACATTAAGAGGATATTGTATGAAAAAACAATTTCATTATGGTGAAGATGTTTTAAGCCCCGGACTGGCTCTGGATATTGTCAGAGGCCGGATTGAAGGGATTATATCCCACAGTGCCGCCGGGAAAATCCAAAAATGCAGTGATGATGTTCAAACCATTATCCATCGGAAAGACATCGTCTACGGAGTCAATACCGGTTTCGGTCCCCTCTGCACGACTATTATTTCAGAGGAAGATACAAAGATCCTTCAGTACAATATTCTTAAAAGCCACAGTGTGGGAATGGGAGATAATATCAGTGAAGAAATCTCCGGTCTTATGCTCATACTGAAAGTTCAGGCTCTATCTAAAGGTTATTCCGGTATTCAAATGGCCACTCTGGAAAGAATCAACTGGCATATTAATAACAGAGCTTTTCCTGTCGTTCCCTGCCAGGGATCAGTCGGGGCATCGGGAGATCTGGCCCCCCTGGCCCATCTTTTTTTACCACTGATCGGATTGGGGAAGGTTCATTACAAAGGTGAAATTATCAGTGGTGCAGAACTCTTTGAAAGAGAATCTCTGAAACCTGTGGATCTTGGTCCGAAGGAGGGGCTGGCCCTGATAAACGGCACCCAGTTCATAGCCGCTCATGGCGTTAAAGCTGTTGAGAGATTAAAAAATATTCTCGATTCGGCAGATATCATCGGTGCCATGACTCTGGAAGCTCTTCTGGGATCGGCAAGGCCATTCAAGAAAGAACTCCATCAGATACGGCCTTATGAGGGTACAATATATGTGGCGGACAGACTCGAGCATATGCTCCGGGGATCTGAAATCCTGAAATCCCATGAAGATTGTGAAAGAGTTCAGGATCCCTATTCAATAAGGTGTATGCCTCAGGTTCACGGCGCTTCCAGAAATGCCTGGAAACATCTCAAAGATCTACTGATGGTAGAGCTGAATTCTGTCACCGATAATCCTATCGTCCTCAGCCCGGAGGATACTATCAGCGGTGGGAATTTCCATGGCCAGCCTCTGGCTCTTCCTCTCGATTATTCCACACTGGCCAGTAGTGAACTGGGAAATATTTCCGATAGAAGAACCTATCTCCTCCTCGAGGGTAAAACTAAGGGGCTTCCGAAGCTCCTTATGGAACACACGGGCATTAATTCCGGTTTTATGATTCCCCAGTACACATCAGCTGCTCTTGTTTCGGAAAATAAAAGTCTCTGTTTTCCTCCTTCCGCCGACAGTGTGCCCACTTCACTCGGTCAGGAGGACCATGTGAGTATGGGATCCATCAGCGGGAGAAGGGTCAATGAGGTGATAGGCAATGTGGAAAAAATTCTGGCGGTGGAACTGGTTTGCGCCGCTCAGGCCTTTGACTTCAGGCGGCCTCTTAAATCCGCTCCCGTACTGGAAAATTGTCACTCGGAAGTGAGAAAGATAATCGATCATGCCGAGGTGGACAGAGTTTTTGCCCATGACCTGGAAGCGGCAAGACGTATGATTGCTTCGGGGAAACTGGTGGAAACGGCAGAGAATGCCTCAAAAGAATTTAAAATCGATATTCATGGAGGAAATGATGAATTATTCGGACTTTATTAATACATATGCCAAACACCCCGAGTATAGAGCTCCCAGAGGGACAGAACTTCATGCCAAAAGCTGGCAGACTGAAGCTGTCCTACGGATGTTTCTCAACAACCTCGACAGGGAAGTAGCGGAATCCCCTGAAGATCTTGTGGTATACGGTGGTACCGGTCAGGCTGCCAGAAATGTGGTTGCGGCAAAAGAGATAATCCGACACCTCCTGGAGCTGGAAGATGATGAAAGTCTTCTGATTCAGTCCGGTAAGGTTGCCGGAGTTGTCAGAACTCATTCAGAGGCTCCCCGTGTTCTAATTGCCAACAGCAATTTAGTGCCCCATTGGGCAACCTGGGAGCATTTTAATAAACTGAAAGAGGCAGGTCTGATGATGTATGGTCAGATGACTGCGGGAAGCTGGATTTATATCGGGACCCAGGGGATACTTCAGGGAACATACGAAACATTTGCCGCATGCGGCAGGAAATATTTTAACGGAGACCTCAGTCATAAACTGCTCGTAACCGGCGGCCTGGGAGGAATGGGGGGGGCACAGCCTTTGGCCGCAACCATGGCCGGGGCAACCTGCCTTGCTGTGGATATCGATTCTGAGCGGATTAAAAAAAGACTGGCCACATCCTATGTTGATAAAATGACTGACTCCTATGAACAGGCGATAAAATGGGTTCTTGATTCTAAAGAGAAAGGGGAAGCCTTATCAGTCGGCCTTGTCGGTGACATTGGAGATACCCTGGAAAGAATCATTCATGACAATATCACTCCCGATGTGCTGACTGATCAGACTTCAGCTCATGATCCGATAAATGGTTATATCCCTAACGGGATCTCTCTGAGAGATGCATTGAAACTGCGAATCAGTGATCCCGGAGAATACAGAAAACAGGCCATAAAAAGTATGGCCAGACATGTGGGATTTATGCTGGAGCTTCAGAAACGGGGATCCAGAACATTTGATTATGGCAATAATCTGAGAGAGTTTGCAAAAGAGGGGGGAGAGAAAAATGCCTTTGATTTTCCCGGTTTCGTTCCCGCCTATATCAGGCCTCTATTCTGTGAAGGAAAAGGCCCTTTTCGCTGGGTTGCCCTTTCTGGAGATCCTGGTGACATAAAAGTGACAGATAATGCTTTAAGGAAGGCATTTCCGGAAAATAAAAACCTTATAAATTGGCTGGATAAAGCTGAAGAGCGGGTCGCTTTTCAGGGACTTCCGAGCCGGATCTGCTGGCTCGGCATGGGAGAGAGGGAAAAAGCCGGACTTATATTTAATAATCTGGTAAAAACCGGTAAAGTGAAAGGCCCTATAGTCATCGGCAGGGATCATCTTGACTGTGGATCAGTCGCATCTCCCAACCGGGAGACGGAAGGCATGAAAGATGGTACAGATGCTGTTTCCGACTGGCCCTTACTGAATCTTATGGCCAATACGAGTGGTGGTGCTACATGGGTCTCCTTCCATCACGGGGGAGGTGTGGGTATAGGGTATTCTCAGCATGCCGGTATGGTCGTTGTGGCAGATGGAACAGACCGGGCCGAGAAGTGTTTAAAAAGAGTTCTCTACAATGATCCGGCAATGGGAATTTTCCGTCACGCCGATGCAGGATATGATATTGCCCTGCAAACAGCGAAGCGTGAGGGTCTTAAAAGATGATTATGGGAATCGGTCCCTTTACTCAGATGCTGACAATGGATGAAATCCCCCGTAAAGGACCGGTTTCAGATTCTCAGCTTAAAATTATTCATGAGGCAGCTATTGTCCTTTCCGGTGATGAGATTATTGATGTAGGAACTTATAGGGAACTCAAATCCAAATACAGTGATGCGGATTTCCTTACAATTAATCAACCGAAGGTCTGTATGCCCGGATTTGTAGATGTTCACACTCACCTCTGCTGGGGAGGATCCCGCTCAACCGATTATAGTCAGCGTATAGCCGGTAAATCCTACCTTGAAATTGCCAGAGAGGGGGGAGGGATTAATGTTTCTGTAAAGGGAACCAGGGCTGCCAGTGAATCGGAGTTAATCAATAGATTGACCTTAAGAGCCCTGAGACATTTAAGCGAAGGAGTTACAACCTGTGAAGTTAAAAGCGGTTATGGCCTGTCGGAAGAAAGTGAAATAAAGATTCTCAAAGTCATAAAGGAAACCGGCAGAGCACTTCCCATTGACCTCATACCGACAGTTCTGTCCGCTCATATTAAACCTTTTGATTTCCAAGGTACTCCCAGGGAATATCTCGATTATGTTATTGAGGAGATCCTACCGGAGATAAAATGGCAGAAACTGTCGGAAAGAGCTGATATTTTTGTGGATCAAGGGGCTTTCTCTCTGGAAGATGGAGAGCATTTTTTAAAAGAAGCTCGAAAACTGGGATTCTCTCTCACTATTCATGCCGATCAGTTCACTACCGGAGGCAGCCGTCTGGCAGTCGAATATGGGGCATTGAGTGCCGATCATCTGGAATGTATCAGTGATGCAGACCTGGAACTCCTCGCCCACTCAGATACTGCCGCTGTCGTCCTGCCGGGATGCTCATTGGGATTGGGGATAAATTATGCTCCTGCCAGGCGATTGCTCGATGCAGGGGCTTCACTAGTCATTTCAACAGATTGGAATCCCGGTTCGGCACCAATGGGGGACTTATTACTGGAGGCATCTCTCATAAGTGCTGCCCAGAAATTATCAACAGCAGAAACATTTTCGGCCATAACATTCCGGGCGGCCTGTGCTCTGAACCTCCATGATAGAGGAATCCTGAAAAAAGGGTATAAGGGAGATTTTCTTCTTTTTCCTACGGATGATTATAGAGAAATCTTGTATAATCAGGGGAAACTTAAACCTGATTCAGTCTGGAAGAGCGGAAAAGAAGTGAAATAATCATGACTATATTATTACTGAAAATATTACTGCCAGTTATATTTGTACTGCTTGTATTGCCTCTGTTTCTTCGCTTTGTAATGGGACATATCATACTGGTTCTGGTAAAAAAAAAGTATGTCAGTAAATTCTCTGAAGAAGCCTTTTCCGATGAAAAAGATAGAGAAGCTTTAGAGTCGGTATTACAAATCCTTTTAAAAAAAATAAGTACACCTTACGTCCACAAATATGATATTAAAAGTGAGTTTTTATCTCTTATTCTTGCGGTACAAAATAGTTATGCTGAAAAAGAAAATGATGTATTGAAATTTACCTTTTCCATCTCTGATCTTATAAAGTGTTATTTTCTCCTGATGACAGATTTAAATAGTATTTTCCAGAGCAAATTCTGGATAAACAGAATTAAAAAAAGGAAAATATCCACGCTTAAACGAATAAACCGAATTAGCGGGTATTACAATTATCTTTATGAAAAGATTCCCCTTCTAAAAATACTGAGGAAAAGCAGACTTACGGGAAAAATATTACGAATTCTTTTCATTCCCCTTTTGGGACTGCCCTCTATTCTACTCAGTCTGGTTTTCTCCTTATTCTCACTTTTTTTTACTGAGATTATATGGAAATACTATTACTCTGTGCTTCTGGTAAAATGCTCATATTATTCCATGATACTCTACGGGAACAAGAAATCTCTTTTAAAGACTAAACTGGAAATCTTTTCCCAGTCTAAAATTAAAGATCTGGCAAAACAAGTGGAGGAAATCATTGATCCGGGAAATACAATGTTTCGTTCTCCCTTATTTGAGAAATCCTATATTGAGTATCAGGATCTGCTGGATCAATATGGCATAAAGCCGGAACGTGATATCGATTTTGATGGAATAAAATACAGATTTAATAAAAAGAGAAAAGTCGTTAAAAAAATACTGGAACTGCCTTTAAACGCCTTTCGCCAATATATCCCGGGATTGGAAAGCCCCTTTTCTGAAAAAGATCAATTATGGCAGATCGTCTGCCGGATCGCTTCTGTCTATACGGATAAAGAAAACTTTTATGAGGAATTGCGTTTTCTGGAATTGTTTGAAACCCTCTTTATGATTTCTATACTCGCTTACAATAAGCTTCTACTGGGTTCTTTACTTTTTGATAACCTTTCGGTTGATTTTGTATTAAAAGTCAAAGATCTCAAGCAGGATATATTCGACGAGGTCCTGAAGAACCGGATCCCCCGATACAAGCAGATCTACCGTTCATTCAAACTGATACGAAAAAGCCGGATCCTATATAAAGCGGTGCGGTCGGCTAATCCTGCGGGACTGATTTTATCCTTAAGTGGTCCCGTGGCTATTGAAAGTATAAAATCCCAGATGAGAGATTATATTTTTCAAAGAACCGGTCGTTTCACTATTTTCTGTTTTGAATCAAATATTCTTAAAAAAGAAAAACTTTTCTCATTCCCGGAAGATCTCTAGAAGGTGGTTTCCAGACCTTCAAAACCAACTAGATTTTCTCCCATAGCCCTAATTGTTTCCTGTGAAGGGGGAATTATACTCTGAAAGGAGGAACGGTCCAGTGAACGATCTATTTGAGCATCTTTGATTTGTATTGAAGGATCCCCCAATATAACCATTCCCAGAAACCACTCATCATTATTTTTCCCATAATAGTTATACCACGACTTAAAAGCATTGCCCCAATTGCTTCCAAGAGTCAGTGTTCTGTGAAATTCTAAAGCATAGTAATTCCCTCCGACTTTTGTTGATCCCGTAATAGCAATTCCCGTTTCCGTATCAGTCAGATATGTCATGGCAATATTATTCTGAGTATAGCGGGCCCCCTTGCAATTGAACATATTCAGAAAACGGCTTCGTATATTATTTGAGGATATATCGCTGTATCGGAATGAATCATAATTATCATAGGAGTTAAAATACAGGGCGTTCGGAGTCGCGTGTATCCATTGATAGACATAATCTGCTCCCTCGTTTGAAAGACTGTAGATATAATTATCCTTAGCTGTATTCTCAACATTATCATTGATCCTGATACTATCATATAGGCGTTCTAAACCAAAGGAAGACCCGCTGTACGTATCAAACCAGTCATCATCCTTAAAGATAAAGGCGCCTCCGAGATATTCATAACTTCCCGCTCTGTAATTGTGAAGTTTGGTAAAATACTTATTTATTTCTTCAGTTGTTCCATTTATCCGGGATGCGAATATCGTCAGGTTTAAGGGACTGTGTCCATCGTAGATGCCGTTTTTGTTCTCATCAATCCAGTTGGCATCAAGATCCATGAGAAAGAGATCTATGGGAAATTCCTCATGCTTCCCGAAAGCGGTTTGTTCGTACATGGCAGTGGGGAGATCCCCTACAAGAAAAACACCATCTATAGTTGACCTGTTTGAAATAATCAGATCCTTCAGAGTTTCTGCAGATCCTTCAGAGGGGAAGGGCCGGATTTCAACTGAACCGCCTTCTGCAAATATATCATCGCTGTATTGGGATAAGTTATCAGAAATAGCAGTCAGCATCGACTGGTCAACGATGAGAAGAATTCTGGATGGGCTGGTCACTGCCGCAGGAGGAGGTTCATCAAGCATCATAAGTGAGCAGGATAAAAAGGTATATATCAATGACAGAATAATAAATAATTTGAAGGGTTTCATACTTAAATCATACTATACCAAAAGCCAATTACAAGGAGGGAGAAGACAATTATTTGTAAAAAGGAATAGTGTATGTTAATATTAAACGGAAAAGGTGAAATTTTGTTGAGAAAACCAATTAGTATTATAATTCTGTCAGTTCTTTTTTTTCTTTCTCCCCTTGCTATTCTAATCGTTAATGCCGCTTTGAATATGGTTCCTCTAATAGGTTACGGCAGCATTATTTTCCGCCTCAAAATCTTTGATATTATCATTTTATCACTGTATCTGATCTCTTCACTCTCTATTTTTCTTGTGAGGAAATGGGGATGGTGGGTATTGATTTTTTCAGCAGTGACAATGTTTGTATATAATCTGATCACTTTTTTTATCAATCCCTTTTCTTCTCTTCTCATCCTTCTGTTAATGAATCTGGGGCTATTTCTAACAGCTATTATTTTTTTCAGAAAACATCTTATAGCGCCCTATTTCAATCCTCAATTGCGTTGGTGGAAGCAGGACCAGAGATATGAGATAGACATCTATTTAAAACTATTGGGTATCAATAAAAATGTGATTATATCCGATATTTCCGAGGGCGGTTGTTATATCTTTGTTGATTTTCTCATAGATTCCGGTGCGGTACTCCCTGTTCTGGTGGTTTGTGGAGATTTCCATATATCCATAAAAGCTAAAATAATGAGAATTGCCAACGAAACAGAACAGTATTATGGATATGGATTGATGTTTCAGAATCTCAATGAGGTAGAAAAAGAGGGATTGAGACAACTCCTGAACAAACTGAAAGCTTTTTCCCAATTCGAAAGTGATAATATCGACTCCGATGAAAAGAGAACCAGTACCAGGTATTTTATAGCCAATGATTTATCTATTTCCATGGACCGGGAAAACAGCCCTGCCAATCTGATGGATATTTCGCGAAGCGGTTGTTCTCTTCTGACAGCTGTAGAAATGGAGACTAATCATAAATGCCTATTTCATTTCAGAGTCAAACAGACTATTCATACAGTTCCTGCTCTTGTCATATGGAAAAAAAGTGATAAGGACGGACGTCAATACGGATTAAAATTCCAGGATATGGATAAACCCTCAAAAAAGGCCCTTTATAAAATGATATCCTCATTTTTACGTCTGGGAGCCAGAAAAAGAAAAATCACTAAAAAAGATTTTTATCAAAGATGTGAAGAGACATTGAATGAGACTCCCTATAAGGTCGTATTATTCTTAAAGAGACTTTTTAATATCAATACTGGCTGAGTTCCGGTTTTATTATTTCACTGCTATTGTTTCTATTTCAATTTTGACATTCAGTGGGAGACAGGCCACTTCATATGCCGCTCTTGCCGGAGGATTCTCCCCATAGTATGTCCCGTAAACTTCATTCATAGCTTTAAAATCAGTTATATCGTTTAATAGAACTGTGGACTTTACCACATTTGAATAGGAATAACCGGCAGCTTCCAATATGGCCCCTATATTTTTTAGCACTAGATCGGTTTGTTCTGCAATATCACCATCAATAATATTACCTGTATGGGGATCCAAAGGGATCTGGCCTGATATATAGAGAGTATTACCCGCCTCTACTGCTTGAGAATAAGGGCCTATTGCTGCAGGAGCTTTTGCAGTTGAAATAATTTTCTTCATTCTATTTCCTTTCTTTTATTGATAACTATAGTGTAGTTCCTTTGCATCACTTTCTTCCATATACTTTTTTAAGGATTTTAATTAATGAAAAACTCCTTTTCCACTTATGAATATCATGATATCTTATGTCAATCATAGTGAATGTAAATTCTTAATAGGGAATCCGGTGAAAATCCGGGACGGTCCCGCCACTGTAAATGAGTGTGTATCAATGGATGTAAGCCACTGGAGAATTC
>JAEINM010000051.1 GCA_016342385.1 Spirochaetaceae bacterium
TTATAGAAATATTTCCACCTGACAGAACAGTAGGAGGAGTTATAGAGCAATTTAAATCATTATCCTCCATATACATGACAACACGACCGGCTATCTGATTGGACAACTCCGATAATGCCTCTATGTGGGAATCGGAAAATTCTTTTGAATTAATTGGAATCTCCATTAATTCTGCAAACCCTCGGGAAAGCTTAACGGCATTATTCAATTCCATGGATAAAGTTAAAAATCCAACTTTATCTCCAGTTATACCTACGGTTGCCATGACATTGGCTTTGTCAGTTATTTCGTCAATGGGAGTTATGGAGCTGGAGAAGCCGGCATCGACAAGAAAGTCTTTTAGACTATTTTCTAAATAGTCGGTGTTTTTATTTTTCACAACCAAAATATATTATATAGATTATAACTATGTCAAACCACTAGTCTGTTGAAATAATAAAAATTACATCGTAGAATCCAATTATGAATAATGAAGATTTTAATATTTTACTGAAATTAGCCTTGGAAGAGGATTTAAAAGAAATAGGTGATGTCACCTCCAGAGCCATATTTGATAAGGAAATTACTACAGCTGTTTTATTTAGTAAAGATTCCGGTATTCTGGCCGGGATTGATTTTTTCAAGCAGGTGTTCCATCAAGTTGATCCATCTCTAGAAGTCATCTTATCTGTCTCTGATGGCCAGGTCCTGTCACCCGGTGATAAGGTCGCTGAAATATCGGGAAGAACCAGATCCATACTTGAGGCCGAGAGGACAGCAATCAATTTTCTATCTTTTTTATCGGGAATCGCCACAGAAACAGATAAATATGTATTAGCGGCACAAAAAGCCGGCAAAGCCCTTATTCTCGATACCAGAAAAACTCTTCCTGCATACAGATCTTTATCAAAATATGCCGTGACTGTGGGAGGAGGAACAAATCATAGGATGGGCTTGTATGATATGGTCATGATTAAAGATAATCATATTGATGCAGCAGGCTCCATAAGTGCTGCTGTTCAAAAAGTCCGCAGCACATGGGATAAGAGTTTTTTAATTGAAGTTGAATGCCGGAATCTAGAAGAAGTTCGAGAAGCCATAGAATTAGAAGTTGATATTATTATGCTGGATAATATGGATCCCCCTATGGTCATTGAAGCTGTAAAACTGGGTAAAGGGAATATACAATTTGAAGCTTCCGGAAATATGGATCTGGAAAAAATACAGAAATTCAGCCCTACTGGAGTAGATTTTCTCTCAGTTGGCAAACTTACCCATTCTGTTATTGCTTTTGATTTCTCTTTGAAGATAGGGTGATATATGGATTCCAGGCGATTCAGCGATGTACTAATTATTGGAGCAGGAATTGCCGGTTTTACAACGGCTATAGAGGCCGCTGAAAAGGGACTGACAGTTCATATCTTAACCAAGAGTGATGATCCCCGAATTTCTAATACCAGGTATGCCCAGGGGGGAATCGTCGGGTCAGGTCCCGATGATAACCCGGAGCTGTTCTATGATGATATTATGAGGGCCGGTTGTTACATCAATAATCGCGAAGCTGTACAGTTCATTTCCCGTAAAGGACCGGAATTTGTCAGTCGATTCCTTGTCAGGAAAATCGGTGTCGAGTTTTCCCGCGATGAGAAAGGAAAACATGAACTGACAAGAGAAGCGGCACACTCAGTCCGTCGGATTCTTCATTCAAGAGATAAAACCGGTGTAGCTATAACTGAAGCCTTGTTCAATTGCGCCCGGGAACATAAAAATATTGAAATTTTCAGATCATCTGTTGCACTTGACCTTATTACTAACTGTCACCATTCCCTTGAAAGTCAGCAGCGATATAAAAAGAAAAAAGTGATAGGTGCTTATGTCCTGGATTGTCATTCGGGAAATGTTCTTACCTGTTTCGCCGGAGCGGTTGTTATTGCGTGTGGTGGAATAGGCCATCTTTATCAGCATACTTCCAATCCTTCAATAGCAACTGGAGATGGCGTCTCCATGGCCTACCGTAGCGGTGCGGAAATTATTAATGCTGAATATATTCAATTTCATCCCACGACTCTCTATCATCGAGATAGCGATAATTTTCTGATTTCCGAATCCCTTAGGGGGGAAGGTGCCATTCTGGTGAATAACAAATATGAGCCTTTTATGAAACGGTACAACAAGGAATTAAAAGATCTGGCCCCGAGAGATGAGGTCTCCAGAGCAATTTATAATGAAATGGAGCAAAGCGGTGCCGATTGTGTTTATCTCGATGCCAGAAATATTCAAAATCTCAATCTGAAAGAGCGTTTCCCCCATATTTTTCATACGTGCTTTAATCTGGGAATTGATATTAGAACAGACCTGATCCCTGTTGTTCCGGCAGCCCATTATTTTTGTGGAGGTATCAAAGTCGATTTACAAGGGCAGACAGAAGTTGAAGGACTCTATGCTGTCGGCGAATCCGCCTGTACTGGTTTACACGGTGCCAACAGACTGGCATCGGTTTCTCTTATGGAAGGGGTCGTTTTTGGAATAAAGGCCGCTGAAAAAATAAATGATTCCAATTATAAAATCGATGAGAGTCTGACTGATACAATTCCCGACTGGGTTTTTCCGCGAATTGAGGAAAATTTCGATTCAATTCTAATTGGCAGTGATATGATCACAATTCAGACGATTATGTGGAATTATGTGGGAATAAAAAGATCGGGGAAAAGACTGCAGAGGGCTCTGGCGGACCTGAATTATCTTCGTCATAGAATAGAGCGGTTTTATCAAATGTCATATATTACAAGAGAAGTTGTTGAATTGAGGAATGCAGTAGAAACAGCAGCAATTATAGCAAGAGCAGCTCTGGCTAACAGGAAATCTCTCGGATGTCACTACATTCCCGAAAAGGAGTGATTTTGGTAAAATCTGCTATTATTAATTCCCCGGCAAAAATCAATCTCCATCTCGATATTTTTAATAGGAGAGAAGATGGTTTTCATGAACTCTTTTCCATATTTCAAATGATTTCTCTTTGTGATAAAATCCGGATTTCTGAAAAAGGAGTTTCAGGGGGCTGTGAAATCAACGGTCCTTTCGATTTTCCTGTTGAAGAGAATATCATGTATAAAGCTGTTTCTCTTTTTCGTAAGGAAACCGGATATACAAAAGGAGTCGGAATTCATATCGAAAAAAATATTCCTCAGGGGGGCGGGCTTGGGGGAGGGTCAGGAAATGCCGCTTCTGTACTAAAAGCTCTCCAGGTTTTATCAGGAGTAACTCTGGGAAAAAGTACAGCTTTGCATATAGCTGAACAACTGGGCAGTGATGTTCCTTTTTTTCTATCATCGCCTGCTGAAATAGTCACGGGGCGCGGTGAGAATCTGAAATCTGTCCGGGCCAGAACTGACTATCAGATTATACTGATAATCCCTGATTTCAGTATCAATACGGCCCAGGCTTTCAAGTCATTATCTGAGTATAGAAGAGGCCATAGAGCTGAATTCCCTCTTACGAAAGAGCAAGTTATTGAAATGTATGAAAAAAAACCTGTTTCACAGTGGAACTTTTATAATAGTTTTCTGAATTGTTTAAAAAAAGAGCACAATGTACTTGAGCATATTGTGAATCTTTTTTATTATTCAGGAGCTGATTTTGCCGGAATGTCCGGAAGCGGGAGTGTTATGTACGGCATTTTCAGCAAGCAGAAAGACTGCATCAAAGCATCTGAGAAGCTTTCAAAAACATTTGGTAAGATGTTATTTGCGAATCCTCTTGATACTGTTACTGAAGCTGCATTACAATTTAGTTAATTGCATCTTAATCGCGGTAGGAGGAGCAGATGGATATTACTGACATCCGCATACGTAAAGTAAACGCTGACGGGAAGTTGAAAGCTTATGTAACAGTTACTTTTGATGAATCATTCGTGGTTCACAATGTAAAAGTAATTGAAGGTGAGAACGGGATTTTTATAGCCATGCCGAGCAGGCGGACAAAAAATGGCGAATATAAGGATGTCGCTCATCCGATCAATACAGAATTCCGGGGAATATTACAAGATCGGATTCTGGATGAGTACAATAAGATCGATGATACAGATGAAGTCTCTGCTGATTAATTATTGATTGCATTTGGACGTCGGCAAGCGGTAAGCCACCGGGTTTTGATCTCGGCATTCGCAGGTTCGAATCCTGCCGTCCAAGATCTAAAAATGTATTATTTAGTTGGTACTAAGGAGAGATAAATGGAGCATAAGACTCTTACTGTAGAACTTCGTAAAGATTTTGGTAAAGGACCTTCCAGAAGATTTAGAGGAGAGGGTAAAATCCCCGCAGTGATATATGGGGTAAAAGATAATAAATCTATTACAATTGATGCGAGAGAATTTGGAAAAAAATTCAAGACAATTTCAGAAAATACAATAATCACACTCGATTTTGGAAAAGAATCCTGTGATGTGCTTATTAAAGATTATCAGGATAATATTATTAAAAGTACAATTGAGCATGTTGATTTTATGGAAATTGAAAAAGGGAAACTCTTGAAAACTCATGTTCCTGTCATTCTCACAGGTAATTCACCAGGTGTTAAAGAAGGTGGGGTTCTTGTTCAGAAAATCAATGAAGTTGAAGTTGAGTGTCTGCCTAAAGATATACCTTCAGATATTGAAGTTAATCTGGATAATCTTGAAATTGGACATTCAATTCATGTCAGTGACATTCCGGCAGCCAAAGGTGTAACAATGCTTGTAAACCCAGAGTTGACAATTGTTGTTGTAAACCATCCGAAAGCAGCTGTAGTAGAAACTGAAGTTGAGGCTGAAACTGAAGCAGTAGAAGAAACAGAAGCTACTGAAGAGTAAAATCTGGATCTATTAGTAATAGGCCTGGGAAATCCGGGCCTTATATATCAGAATAACCGTCATAATGTCGGCTATAAAGTTGTTGATCTTTTATCTCGAGAACTCTGCACAACATTTAAAAAAAAAATTTTTAAACCTTATCAATACTGTGAATGCGAGAATAAGATGAATCGCATTATTTTAGTAAAACCCCTGACTTATATGAACTCTTCGGGAATTATTATCCCTTTCCTATTAAAAAAATATAAATTGAATATGACAAATCTTCTAATACTATGTGATAATCTTGATTTGGAACCCGGCCGGTGTAAATTGAAACTCAAAGGTTCCTCTGCAGCCCATAACGGGTTAAAATCTATTGCCAACAGTATCGGGAGTAATGATTATATGCGGATATTTATTGGAATAGGACATCCCGGTTCCAGAGAAGCCGTGAGAGATCATGTCTTAGGTGATCCTGATACAAGCGAATTATCCGTTTATGAACAATCCTATAGAAATGCGGCTGATGCTGTAATACGGATATCTGAAGGCTTGCAGGAACAGGTGATGAATGAACTCAATAGAAAGAAACCTTCCAGTTAAAGTACTGGAATTTCTAGAAAACAACAATATCTCGGAAGAATCGGTCATAGTTGTAGGATTCTCCGGTGGACCTGACTCGACAGCACTTCTTCTCTCTCTGAATTCGATCAGAAAAGAAAAAGGAATTCACATTATTGCAGCTTATGTAAATCATGGAATGAGGGACCGTTTACAGTTAGAAGAGGATGATGCTTTTGTTACGAGACTGACTGAAAAATTAGATATTCAATTGGAGACACGGATTCTTCCTCCTGGTAAAATTTCAAGAATTTCCAAAGAACAGGGGAGAAGCTCGGAAGAAGTTGCCAGAGAGCTCCGATATGATTTTTTTCATAGCATTTTAAACCAGCACAATGATTCCTATCTGCTCCTGGGGCACAATCTTGATGATCAGTTCGAGACAATGATTGTCCGTTTTTTTCAAGGTTCTGGAATAAGCGGTTTAAAAGGTATCCCTCATCGGAATGATCGAATATTGCGTCCTTTGATCGGCTGCCGTAAAGATGAAATACTCTCCTATTTACATAAAATTCAACAGGATTTCAGGATAGACCCGACTAATCAGGAAAATGATTTTCTTCGTAATAACGTCAGGAATAATCTGATCCCTGCCATAGAATCAATTTTCCCCTCTTTTGAAAGGGCCTTACTCTCACAGGAGAAAAGATTTCATGAGATAGATACATATTTTAAGGAGCAATCCGAGGCCGTTTCAATGAAGTTTCATTCTCATGACTGTAGTATAAGTATAAATGTATACAATAAAGCATCTCATCTTGTCCGCTTAAATCTCCTGTATAAAATGTTTGATCACTCTTATTGGGGAGTCGTGAAGGGATTCCGGGTTCCCGAAGTTTTTTTTAATCCTCTTATATCCGGAAATCTGGAAAAAAATAGAATTTATGCACAAGCATATGGTATGCGGATTCAAACAGATTCAGTAAGTTTGATTTTTACTTCCTTAGAATCAGAAGAATCGGGATTTTATTATATTCTCGAAGAGCCATACAATAAAATAACCGGTTTATATATTGTTTCAGCTGGAGGTAAGGAAACAATAGAAATTGAAAAAGAATCTCAATCCAATCTGGTATTCAGAAGCTTCTTCGAGGGAGATACCATCAGTATTTCGGGAAGGGAAATCCAGTTGAAAGAGTTATTTAAAAAGTGGAATGTCCTTCAGAGTAAAAAGAATCTGATCCCCATTATTGCCGATTCTCTGGGAATAATCGCTGTTTTGGGTGGATTTCAGGGATATAAAAATATTTTTCGAAGTAAAACAGCGAATTCCGCTGGAAAATTTAATATATTATATTTAGGAATTAGTAAAATAGTACAGGAGTGAGGCTTTTTTTATGGACCCCCAGAAAAATGATAAAAAAGACCCGAACAATTTTTTTGACAATAATAATAAGTATGCTTTATTTTTTCTTTTCTCTCTTGTAACACTCTTTCTTTTTGTATTTTCATTCTCAGAAACTGCAACCATTAACGAAATTTCCTATTCTCTTTTTTATCAGCAGCTTGGACAGGGCAATATCCGAGAAATTGAGATTCTTGATCAGCGTGAGATTCTGGGAACTATTGTAGACCGAACGGGAGCTACCACTACTTTTAAAACAAAAATCCCCTACTATGACGAACAGTTGATGGAGGAAGTAAAGAACAAAGGAGTAGAAGTGAGGGGCGGGGCAAAAAAAGTCAGTCTTGGTTCAATATTACTTCAGATACTTCCCTTTATTCTTATGTTTATATTTATATGGTGGATGTTCAGGTCTGTTCAGGGCGGAGCCGGTGGGGGCAAAGCGTTCTCTTTTGGAAAGAGTAAAGCAAGAAAGTATGAAAAAGATTCAAATACGATTAATTTTTCAGATGTTGCCGGACAGCTTGAGGCTAAATTTGAACTGGAAGAGGTCGTTGAGTTTCTAAAAACTCCTACCAGGTTTACGAATATTGGAGCCAAAATCCCTAAAGGAGTACTCCTGGTGGGAAGTCCGGGTACAGGGAAAACCCTGCTGGCAAAGGCTGTTGCAGGGGAGGCCGGGGTCTCCTTTTTCCATATGTCTGGTTCTGATTTTGTAGAGATGTTTGTTGGAGTTGGTGCCAGCCGAGTCAGGGATCTTTTTGATACAGGACGTAAAAATGCTCCTTGTATTCTGTTTATTGATGAAATAGATGCTGTGGGCCGTACGAGAGGGGCCGGTTATGGTGGTGGTCATGATGAACGTGAACAGACTCTGAATCAACTTCTTGTCGAAATGGATGGCTTTGATACACAGGCCGGGGTGATTATTATTGCCGCAACCAATAGACCCGATGTACTTGATCCCGCTTTATTGAGACCGGGAAGATTTGACCGTCAGGTCGTTATTGATCTTCCCGATGTGAAAGAGCGTGAAGCTATATTAAAAATCCATTCCAGAAAGATTCATTTAGACGATACGGTCGATCTTTCTGTTATTGCACGGGCAACACCGGGTTCCTCGGGAGCTGATATGGCTAATATGGTTAATGAAGCGGCCTTATTTGCAGCGAGAAAAAGAAAAAATCTTGTAGGCATGTCAGATTTTGAAGAAGCCAGAGATAAAGTGCTCATGGGAGTTGCCCGGACATCAAGGGTCTTTTCTGAAACGGAAAAAAGAATGACCGCTTATCATGAATCCGGTCATGCATTAATGCATTATTTTCTGAAAAATGCAGATCCTATTCATAAAGTGACAATTATACCCCGTGGAAGAGCCTTAGGAGTGACTTTTTCTCTACCTTTAGAAGATAAGTATTCCAGAAGCAGCGGATGGATATATGATAGGATTAAAATCTGTTATGGTGGATATGCCGCAGAAGAACTGATCTATGGAGAAACTTCTTCCGGTGCACAGAATGATATTGAGCAGGCAACTAATCTTGCCAGAAAAATGGTCTGTGAATGGGGAATGAGTCCCTCTCTGGGTCCTGTTTCATATGGCCAGAATGACGAACCTATATTCATTGGGAAAGAAATAGCTCAGCATAAAGATTATTCTGACGCTACAGCTTCAATGATAGATATGGAAATAAAAAAGATACTGCAGGACTGTCTTAATGAGGTTCGCCAAGTGTTACAGGAGAACATTCATAAGCTGAAAAGATTAGCAGAATTACTTCTTGAAAAAGAAACTCTTGACGATAAAGAAATAAGACATTATTTGGAAATACCTCTACTTGGAGATTAATAAACTGTTTTGAAACAATTTTTTTTACTTCTGTTACTCTTTTTTCTCACCATATCACTTTTTGGCGAAACTGATAGACAAATGGCCCAATTATACATAGATGAAGCAACATATTTTTATAAAAATGATAATTATACCTCAGCTGAAAAGTATGTACAGAAAGCTATTGGATTTTCTGAAGAACTCCCGGAAGCCTGGTATTTAGCAGGTCTTTTAAAAGAAGAACAAGGGAATCGTCTTCAAGCATTAGATCTATTTCATAAAAGCCTATCTCTTGTTGATGAATACACAGGTTTTTATATTGATCTTTACTATCGCTATATAGATCTTTTAAATATTACAGCTCATCATAGAGAAGTCCTTAATTTTTATGAAAAAAATAAAGAACTATTTGAAAAGGATAATGAGATTATTCTGAAAGTCTCCGACTCAGCCTATAAATACGGACTTATAGATTATGCTGTTAATCTGGCTTCAGATGTTTATAAAAGGGATCCCTATAATCTAAAGTCTCTGTTATATCTTATCCGCGGAACAGAATCTCCCCGTTTTTTGAAAAATATCGAAATAAGTCTCCACAATATCAAATTTGATAAACAGGATGAGATAATTTTTCAGGAAATTATTTTGTCTGTTCAGGGAATATCAAAATCTGATCTAATATTTCTATATAGAGAAATATTTGGCGATACACCCTTTTACTTCGCTCATATGCAAATCGAAAGTCCTCTGATTATGGAAAGCCGAAATCTGATGGTCCGATCATTTAGTGATGAAAGTCTAGAGGATGGAGTCTATTTCGGTGATTATAATTTTGATGGGATTTCTGATGAAATCCTCTCTGTTGCGGGAAATGAGCTAACCTTTTTAAAAGACACGAACCAGGATAATATTACAGATTTATCGATTCATTTTTCTAATGGAATCCCTACAGATATTTATCTCAATAAGGGAGATACGGGATATAATTTCATATATTCTGAATATCCCTATGTGGAAGAGATTCATTATAGCAATCAGTCGTTGAAAAGAATTTATAAAATATTTCCCGGAACTATGTATACTCCATTGAAGGATCTGGACAATTTCAACTGGAAATATAACCGCGAACGCCTTTCAACAATTGAAACATTTACTTTAACTCCCGTAGATCTTCTCAATCTATCCTATTTATTTGAAGAATATTTTTCTGGGAATACAAATATCTTCCGTATATATACGTTAAAAAATGGCGAAATTACAGGTTTTAAAGAAGATTCAGATAATAACGGTCTATTCGACCACTTTCTTGACATATCCGCATGGTTGCCTCAGAGGGGAAGACGGGATTTAGATTATGACGGCGTCATTGATATTCTTGAGTACTATGAAGATGGGAAAATCAGTGGTATTGCTGTCGATTGGAATAATAATGGAAAACCTGAATATCTAGAGGACTGGTCTGTTCTCAACATAAAATCATGGGATTTTAATGAAGATTCCTATATAGATGCTGAATTAATCAGTTCAACCGGAGATAAAATATATAATGAAAATTCTTTTGAAAATGAAAAGGTAAATCAATATGATTTGTTCTCATGGAATTTTTCCTATGAAAATTTTTGGTTTAATAATTATTAAGGTGTAATATGATAAAAAAACTAGTTATTCCTCTGTCAATTTTATTGATATTCTCATGTAAAACAGGTCCTGAATTTAATACAATGTCAGCAGATGAAATTGAGCAATCACTTATTGAAATCTCCATTAAAAACATTGGAAATCTTATTGATGATGGTAATCCCCTGAAAGCTGTTCAGTTGACTTTGTCGGTAGACGAAAATGAAGCGGATTATGATGAAATCAATTCCCTGTTGCCCCGTGCATTATCTGAGATGAAGAGAATATTTTCAGAGGCAGTAAATGATAGAGAATATGAAAAAGCCATAAAATATTATAAATCATATCAGGCGCTGGATATGCCGGAAGAAGTACAATCTCATAGTTTAAAGGAATTGCAGTTTAATTATGTCAATCAATTGTTTGAAGATAACTATGATGCCGCAGCCATTTCCTATTTATATGATAATATTCTCTATGAAGATCTTTCAGAAGAGAATCTTCTCCTCTTAGAGCAAAGGCTGATCAATGCTGAAAATCAAAGTGCTCTACAGGACCTTTTTGATTATTATGTTTCAAATGGTATAAATGCATTACCCGATACAGTTAAGTTATTAAATGAGACATCCTCAATTGAAAAGATGATCCGGGGAACGGTCACTGTCTGGATTAACAGGGGCATTAAGATAGAAAAAGGTATCGGCTATCCCGATAGAGGAATCGGCAGTGGTTTTTTTATTGATAACAATGGTCATATCCTTACAAATTATCATGTCATATCAAGTGAAGTCGATCCAGAATATGAGGGTTTTTCCCGGCTATTTATCAAGCTCTCAGATGATAGTGAAGAACGGATTCCAGCAAAAGTCATAGGATGGGATAAGGAACTGGATGTAGCTCTGTTGAAAGCAGAAGTTGATCCCGAATATCTCTTTTCTATGTCCAGGAAATATGAACCGGCACTAGGGGATAAAATCTATGCCATAGGATCTCCCGGCGGTCTCAAAAACACAATGACTTCCGGTTCTGTTTCATCACTTAACAGACAGTTGCAGCCACTCGGTGATTCTCTTCAAATTGATGTTCCAATAAATCCCGGGAACAGTGGCGGGCCTCTACTGAATTCTTCCGGCGAAGTTCTCGGAATCATTTTTGCCGGTATTGAGCAGTTTGAAGGTGTGAATTTCGCCATTCCGATTTCTGATGTAAAAAATGTACTACCCAATCTGTATGCAGGTGGGCGAGTCACTCATCCCTGGTTGGGCTGCGGATTATTTGAAAGGAATAATCACCTGGAGGTTATGTATGTTCTTCCCGGATCTCCTGCTGCTCAGGTCGGTCTTATGAAAGGAGATATCATCTCGGCCATAAATGGCGATGAATTCCATAAAATTTCGGCAATACAGAGATATATACTAAAAAATGATGCTGGTACAATTATAAAAATTAACTGGATGAGAGATTCAGGTAACTTCTCTGCAGTTGCCTCTCTTGATGAAAGACCGGACTTCCCAATGGAGACAGCTCTGTCAAAAGATATTATTGATAATCTTTTTATTCCCTTTTTCGGCATGGCGGTTGAAAGGATCCGTGGGAGAGGAGATAAAAATGTACTTTACCGGATCAATGATGTCTATCCCGGCTTAACTGCAGATGAATCGGGGCTTTCTGTCGGTGATACTGTTTTATTAAGGAAATGGACTGTTTTAGAAGATGTACAGGTTCTGATAATGCAGATTCTTATGAAGAGTAGAAAAGCCGGGTTTATTGAATCGGCTGTACAGATTGGAACCTATATTCAGAAGGGTTTTTTTATCTAAGAGCTTTAATTATTTGTAATATCTCATGGCATTAATATAATTTACTATAGAGTTTAAATTTCTTTGTTTTAAAAAGTGTATAAACTGAAGAGTATAATTCCGGGGGTCAATATGGATGACGGTATTCTGGTAGTAACATTCGATGGTACTCAGACAATAGAGAAAGCAGCAACAGTTAAAAAAACTTTGGCATCAGCAATAAAAAGTAAAAAAAGAGAAATAATGATAAATCTGACCAATCTGGAGAAAGTAGACCTCTCTTTTCTTCAGTTACTCTATTCTGCCAGTCTTGAAGCTGGGAAATCAAAGAAAAAAATGTCGATTAATAGCGATGTTTCCGATTCAATTCTTGATATTATTTCTCTGACTGGTTTTAACAGAACCATAGGAAAGGACTCCAATCATATTTTTTCAACTTTCAAAGGAAACGAGGAGTAGTATATGCTAGATCAGTTTAAAGAAGCTTTCCGGGAGGAAGCATTTGAATTACTGGCAGATTTGGAAGAAGCCCTTCTACTACTTGAAGAAGAACCAGATAATCCAGAGACTATTTCTTCTGTATTCAGGATCATGCACACCATAAAAGGATCATCTGCCATGTTCGGTTTTGATGATATATCTCTTTTTACGCATGAAGTGGAAAACGTTATGGATCTATTAAGATCCGGAAAATTGACAGTTAATAAAAACATTATCGATTTAACATTGAAATCCAGAGACTATATTAAAGAAATGCTGGAAGACTCGACTGTAAATTTGAATGATGAAACTCAGAGAACTATCAATCAGTTTAAAAATGAAGTGAGGAACCAGACTGTTTCTACAGAAACAGAAGATGAGTTGGAAAGTGAAGATGAAGGGGAAAGTATTGCCGCTGATTCTAAAGTGAATATTGCAGAAGATGAATATAGATCTAATGAAATGATTACCTACAGAATCATATTCTGCCCGGATAATAATATTTTTCTAACCGGTACAAATCCCATATTATTATTATCTGAAATTAAAGACCTGGGAGAATACTCTGTTATTGCTGTCATGGACGAGATCCCTCCTCTCTCCAAGATTAATCCGGAATTAAATTATACTTCATGGGAGATAATTCTGACGACCACCTTTACCGAGTCGGAAATCAGGGATATTTTTATTTTTGTTGAGAGTTCAGCTGAAATTAGGATTAGTGTCATTGCCGATTCTATGGATGAAAAGGAAATGAAAATCGGGGAAATTCTAGTTGATAGGGGATTAGTCAACAATGATGACATTAATAAAGTTCTGACCGGGCAGCAGAAAGTAGGACAAGCCCTGGTTGAGAAGAAAATAGTCACTCAACCTCAATTAGATTCGGCTTTGGAAGAACAAAGACAGATAAAAAAAATGCTGGAGAAGAAAAAAAATCTGACAAATACCAGTAGTGTGAGAGTTGATTCGACAAAATTGGATGAACTGGTTGATCTCGTCGGGGAAATGGTAACAGTTCAGGCTCATTTAACTGAATTAGCTTCCCATAAACAGGATCCATCAATAATTTCAATCGCCGAGTCACTTGAAAGACTAACTGCAGAATTACGCGATAACACTATGAGTATGAGAATGTTGCCCATAGGCACCACTTTTAATAAGTACAAACGTTTAGTCCGGGATTTATCTTCAGAACTCGGTAAAGATATTTCTCTTGTTACTGTCGGTGGAGAGACTGAACTGGATAAAACTGTTATCGAGAAGCTGGGTGATCCTCTGGTTCATCTCATTAGGAATTCTCTTGATCATGGTATTGAGAATCCCGATGTCAGAAAGGCCAAAGGAAAAGCTCCTAATGGCACAATTACTCTTTCGGCCCAGCATTCCGGCGCAAATGTTCTAATCACCGTATCTGATGATGGGGCGGGATTAGATCCCCAGAAGATTAGAAGAAAAGCTATTGATAAAGGATTGCTGCTGCCCGATGAGGAGATAAGTGATCAGGAATTATACAAGATGATATTCTCACCTGGCTTTTCCACCAGTTCCAAGATAACAAATGTTTCCGGAAGAGGTGTCGGAATGGATGTTGTCCGCCGTGAAATAGAAACTCTTGGCGGTATCGTCTCAATCCGGAGTAAAGAGGGAGAAGGGTCAGCGATAGAGTTGAAAATGCCACTGACTCTTGCCATTATAGAAGGACTTCTCATTAAAATAGTGGATGAGTTCTATGTTTTCCCTCTATCTGTTGTCGAGGAGTGTGTGGAACACCATAAGAATGATCAGAGAGATAGTCAACAGAATATCGCCAGTATCAGAGGAGAGGTCCTCCCTTATATCAGACTACGAGAGTTTTTCAATATTCAGGGAGAGCAACCAGAGATCGAACAATTAATTGTTGTCAATACCCACGATCAGAGAATTGGTTTTATTGTTGATGAAGTAGTTGGTGATTATCAGACTGTTATAAAAGCACTGGGATCTATTTATAAAGATGTTGAAGGATTATCAGGAGGAACAATTCTAGGTGATGGTTCTATAGCTCTTATATTGGATGTATTAAAAATCACACAGATCGTACAATCTGAAGAAAAATTGTTAACTTGATGCAGGAGCGTTTATGGCTAGTAGTTCTCAGATTAAAGTATTAATTATAGACGATTCAGCAGTTGTCAGGCAGACTTTAAAACAAATTTTTGAGGAAGA
>JAEINM010000052.1 GCA_016342385.1 Spirochaetaceae bacterium
AATAATCTGCTCAGCTGATCTCAATAAAGCAGAAGCTTCTTTCAGTAAAGTTTCATTGACTGTTAAAATTTCTCCTTCCGTATCGACAATGGCTTTCAGAGTTTCTTCCAATAGCTGTGTATTTTCTATATAGAGATCCTTGGTATATTTATTGAGCTTTAAATCATATTCCTCAATGTCTGTTATTTCATTTTCCAGAGTATAGTCTTCAAGAATCTTATTCCCCTTGGGAATTGTACAGGATAAAATTCTGGGATATTTCTCCATATTCCCCTTGGCCCAGGATTTAAAAAAAGACTGGTAGAGGCTGGAAACAGTATAACCGTAACTTAATTGAACAAATACTGTAGATATTTCTCCCATTTTCTGGCAGATCTCCTCACCGATCTCCTCCAGAGCTGTAATGGCAAGATGAGTGTTGTAATATCCATTTGCTCCATTGTAATAACCCTCTTTTTCACAGAGATCTATTGTAGCTGTCTGTTGATCTTCAGGAGAGGTCCCCTTGAGGTGTACAAGATCTTCAGCCGGGTATGTTTTTGTTTTCCAGCTTTGATTTTTAAATACGGGGATTTTTACTTTAATATCATCCAGACGGGCAAAGGCATATATACTATCTATATACCTTCTGGGACCGTCAATAAAAACAGTATTCTTTTTTGAGGTTTTAGCATCTTTTATGAGAAGTTCACCAATTCTGTCAAATTTATGGCCAAAAGGATTAGCCCCTTCAAGTTTAAGATATATTTCTCCTATTCCCAGGATCTTTTCCAGATTTTTAGCTCTGAAAAGGGGAGTTCTTCCCGATTTATTCATTATTTTCTCCTTAGAGTTTTAATTTATTCATACTTGTAATTTGAAAAATAAGGTGCTGTGAAATTGTAATGCAGTTTTTTTTAACGGTCTTAATACAATCGGTATAGATTGGGGATTCCAATTTTTATTGATATAGGATGGGCTGATAAAAGACACAATACTCATTATTAACTCTTGTGCAGTATACATAGAACACAAAGTATATGTCAACTCTATAGTCCTTCTATAACGACTAATAAGCATGTTATTGATAAGTGCTCTAAATATTCAATAGTAAAATATTTTGCGGGATTTATATTTAATTAGTGGTGAAAAAGCCTTATTCCAGTATCAATAAATGTCATTCCATATTTTTCACAGGTCTCTATTATCTCTTTGTCTTTAATAGAACCCATAGGTGCTGCAATATGTTTAATTCCAAATTGATTAGCTAATTCAATATTATCAATTTGAGGAAAGAAGCCATCGGAGCAAAGACAAAGATCATTTAATTCATTTAGCATAATAGTTTCATTAAACTCTTCTTTTCTGATCTGGTCATGATAATTATCTTTTTCTGTTTTGGATATTTTCTCTTTCGAATAGGCTATCTGATCATAATTTATTTTGGTTTTCTGGTACCATCTATTTGCTTTCGAGAGGGCCAGTTCAGAACATGGAATCCTGGATTGCTGTCCCGATCCGATTCCTATTACATGTCCATCATATATGATAGAAATAGAATTTGATTGTGTATATTTCAGGGTGATCATTCCCACCAGCAAGTTCTGAATGACCTGGTCTGAAATCCCTTTATTGGCTGTTCTGATATTTGAAAGACTTTCATTATTTATTATTACTTCATTTCTGTCCTGTTTTAGCTCAAATCCGTAAACAACTCTTTTTTCCTGGGTAGGGGGCAGGTAATCCTTATTTATCTCAATGATACAATAAGTCCCTTTTTTCTTCTCTTTTAATAAGGCAAGGGCTTCAGCAGTATAACCTGGTGCGATTATCCCGTCGGAGACTTCACTTTTAATCAATCTTGCCGTTTCCGCTTGTACAGTCTCTGATAAAGCTATGAAATCACCAAATGAAGCTAATCGATCTGATCCTCGAGCTTTTAGATAGGCTCGGGTCAGTTCCTCTTTATATGTGTTTTTATAGTTGTAAGAACTTATTTCACTCGTGGTTATTTTGTTGCCAAGAGCAGCACCTGAAGGTGTAACATGTTTAAAGGAAGTTGCTGATGCTATATGTGTAGCTTTTTGTAATTCATTTACTAGTTGCAAGGCATTTAATGCGTCTAGAAAATTTATGATACTAGGATTTCCATTTAGTAATTTTAGGTTTTCATCCTCTAATATTTCTATGAGGGTTTTTCATTCACAATAATGTGATACACATAGCATTTTTTCAGTTTAATGAAATCCCCTTGACTTTTTGCGCCACTAGTAGCATATTGTCAATAGTGGCGCGTCAACAATACTGAAGGAGTATCAATATGATGAATTGTAAACCAGGCAATAAGAATTATTGCGAAAGCGGAAGAAGAGAGCATATGGCCAGGTGCGGCTGTCATGAAACAGAATCGGGTTTCCAAAGAAGGTATGTATCAAAAGCTGAAGTGAAAGAAAAGCTTGAGAAATACCAGGAAGATTTGAAGAAAGAGTTAAGGGCAGTAGAAGATCAAATTAAACAGTTGTCTACTACGTAATTGTTTTTCTGGAGAGGAGACCTTATATTCTCCTCTCCTTTTTTTAAAGGAGAATTTGGAACTTTACTTTATGGTATTATTCTGAAACAATATGGTTTTATAGTGATGTATATAATAGGAGCAGTTTCATTTTTGTTTAGAGCGATTTTTGCAACAAATTCCACTCCAAAACAAAAACATGCCATTGCTTAATTAAGAGGGTATTCTATGTGTGCTAGCCAGAAAGGAAATTGTCAGGCCGAATCCTGTAATTGTCATAATTCAGGACCACAAATCAGAGGATATCTTATCCCCTGCCTGCTAATGCTTTTACATAAGGAGCCGTCACACGGGTACCAGCTTATAGAGCGTCTGGGTAAATTAGAATATTACAAGAATATACCCGATGCCGGTGTAATATACCGGCATCTTAGAAAATTGGAACAGGAAGAGATGGTTTCATCTGTTTTAGAAGCTGGTGGTGGGGGTCCCGCCCGTAAAGTCTATTCTATTTCCGAGAAAGGAAAAGATTGTCTATTTACATGGCATTCAGGGTTTAAAAATTTAAAACAGTCTGTTGATGGTATATTGAAAGAACTTGAAAACACTCTTAAATGAGAATTCCGCAGAAAAGATCTTGACATGTCCATGTCTTTTATGCATATTAAGTGTATGCTTAAGGACTTAATATGAATCGAAAAATATATGAGATGGCAGAAGTATACAAAGCTTTTAGTGAACCAACCCGGCTGATGATCGTAAAACTACTGGCCTCGAACAATGTTGATAAACCCTGCGTATTGGATCTGGCAAACAAACTCAACATGACTTCTGCTGCCGTATCACAACATTTAAAAGTCCTGAAAAGTATAGGTATTGTTGAGCCCCAAAGAAAAGGAAATCAGGTCTTTTATATTTTTAATGCCAATACCTTAAGAAAGTATAAAGAGGACATTGATGAAATGTTTGACAGGGTTTTTATCAATTGCGACTTAAACTGTGTCGATTAAAAGTGATTTTTTTATCTATAGATATTAAGACATTGCTTAATTACTATATCCCGTTTTTTAGTGGTTAATAGAGGAGGGTAGACGTTGAATAAAAAATAAAGAAAGAGGTTCTTGCCTGTTTGTTCACGGAAAAACGATGGCATAGAGATGCTATTTCATTATCAGATAATTTTTAAAAGGAGAAAAAATAAAATGGAAAGAAAAAATAACAAACTTCAATCACCCTCAATTTATATTCAAGCATTAGTAGCAGTTCTTTTAGTGCAAATCGGGCATAAGGTGGTGAGAGAAATACAGGGCTCTATTGCTGTAGCTGGGACTGTGGGATTTGTATCAATGATTATAATTACGGTATTGCTGATCATATCAATCATTCTATTACTTGTAAGAAATCGCCTTGGGATATTTATGGCCCTATTCTGTGGAATTACCATGCTATTTCAACCGGTTGTGTATCATGGAATATTAGGTATACCCGATGTTAATGGCGTATGGTGGTATCCCTTCTTCTCTTTTTTTCAGGGAGTATTGATTGTCTATTTTTCGATTGGCCTGTTGATTAATGAAGGGAAATTACAGGAAACGCAGAAACCTATGTCCTGGTTTGCCTTCAATATTATGAGAATTATGATGGGGATCAGCCGAAGAAAAAGCAAGATAGAAAATGAAATGGGTGCACTAGAGATAAAATCTGGAAGCACAGTCTTAGATTTCGGATGTGGCCCCGGGTATAATACTATTCCCGCTTCTCGTGAAGTAGGGCGCCATGGCAAAGTGTTTGCTTTAGATATTTCACCAGAGGCAATAAAACTGGTAAAGAATAAAGCCTCTCTTATGCAATTATCAAATATCTCTTTTATTCATTCCGATTGCAGAACAGGTCTGGATGATAATAGTGTAGATTTTGTGTTTTTACACAATGTTTTACCTATGACTGAGCATCCAATAGAGATTTTAGAGGAGATCTCAAGAGTCATAAAACCTGAAGGGAAATTATCATATAAAAGTGGTGGCGGTTCACGTATGGCTGCAAAGAATTCCATGTCTGATACCCATATTATCAACTATTTAGAAGATAAATTGACCTTCGAAATAGTTGAAAACACGAAGGGTCCTACTATCTTAAAGAAAAAGGAATAAGGGAGACTGTTTTATAAAAAAACAACCTTAATGCTGCTGGGCAGGCCGTTCTTTAAGTTCATTCCATTTTTAAAAAAGGTCTCCCAGATGCTTTTTATAGTGATAAAAGAACAGAATATTTTTATTTAATATGTTCCGAATTATTATATATTACCGGCGTCTTACATTGCCATTTCTGCCATAAGGTCTTATTTAATAATAGTTCAGTTATAAAATGACTAACATTAATTCTGCTGGTTATTCCGGCATTGAATATGGGACTTCTTTCGGGAGATTCATTGATATGGTATGAACTTTCATTTTCACTGTTGATTAATGTATCCGGCCGTACAGCTATCCATTCTATCTTTTCATCATCATTACCAATTTCTTTGATCAAATAGTCTGCAGCCTTGATATTGTCCCGATGAGGAGGAAGCAGAAGTTTTAGTAAAGAAAGGATGATTTTTTCTCCAATAGAATCCTTCTCCCCCTGTAAAGTGTTTGTATAAGCAGTTGTACTCATAAGGATAAGCTTTATCTTATTATCTCCGGTTTCCCTTATTGTTTCGCTTATACTTCTTATTGCATCAAACACCAGATAACGGGGATTTCCAAACATCCCTTTGAATGTAATATTGTGTCCAAGGCAGGAGATGACGGCATTACAATCCCGGAGGAGGTCACTCATTTCTGAATCTGTCATTTGATTGATATTTCCTCTGACTATTTCCAGTAGGGGATTTTCTTCTATTTCCTTGGGAAGAACAGAATTCCTTCTTATGACAATACGGGTATTGATTTGTCTTTTAATCAGCTGAATAAGAACCAGTCTACCGGTTGCACCGCTTGCTCCAAGCACTAATACTTTCATTTTACACCTCGATTTTTCTGTATGAACTCATGATTCGTTCCTTTTTATACAATAGCATGTTTAGCCTTTAAGATTTTATAGAATTCTCAAGACCTTTCTATCATATAGACGAACCAAGCCCGCTTTTGGTTTAATTTTGTTTATTATTTTTTAATATATGGAGCTGACTTGTTCCTGGAGTGAAGTTGAAGTATTTGGCGGGGTATTTGCATCGGAACGAATTGGAGTAAACCACAATATATCAAGCCAATTACCGCAATACTTTTAACCAAATCTCAAAAGGACACTCATATTAAAATATGTTCATCGCACCAAAGACACATCTGATATAGATGTCTCTATTGTAACTGATCATCTTTGAAATGTGTCAGCAGTCATTCCCTGTTTAAAAGGTTCTGGTTGAATAACCATTCCAGTACTTTAGAGTCTCCATAAACAGGAGAGGGTGAGTGACCCATTCCTTCATAATGGCTTCGTTTGAAGATTTCGACGCCTGCCAGGTTAAGGGTGGTAGTTGTCCGCGGATAACCCGAGATTGTTTCAGTCTGTACGGTTTCTATGGCACCGCTACTGGAGGTCAGATTCTTGACGAAGTCGTAGGCTATGTTGGATTTGCGCAAAGGATCGTCTGGATCAGGACTATAGTTCTCTTGGTCAGAACCATAACCGAAATCGTAGCCATCGGCTAATCCCACATGATACCAGACAGAGGTTTTACCAGCTATGGCGTCGGACAATGCCGTATTGCTACCGCCGGCGCAGCGGACTATTCCCGCAACGACCAAATTGTGTCTAGACTCCAGGTCCGATGCGAAAGGGTAAGAACCAGATCCGCCGGCAGAGAAACCTGTCAGATAGATACGATTAGTATCAATCCTATAATCCTCTACCAACTGGGCAACCAGATCCTGGCACCAGGAGCTCCGTCCGGTCTCCAGGAAAAAGCAGGGGTACCCTTTCATTTCATCATCATCGCCTACAATGAAGGGTGTGCCGCTAAAGGAAACGACCAGGGGATAATCTCGGTCGGCATTGTGGCTTTTATCGTAATTCCATGGAATCATTAGTTTGTAACTTTGATCGGTTCCATTATCGTCGTAAGTCAATGTTTCGTGAACAGGTTTGTCGGCATCTGCGAATTCTTCATATGGGGGATTGTGGACGAAAGCCGGATTTCCAGATATCGGATTACCAGAAACCGGACTCCCAGAATTGGGAGGGTTGCAACTGATTAATAGAATCAGAGTAAATAAAAGAAGACTTTTTTTCATTATTGAACTCCCATGTAGTTATTATGGAAAAAGGCAATATATACTATTCTTATTGTCAATTTATTTATTGTTTTTCTTAGTATATCTTGTTTTATAAAAAATGTTTAATGTACATAAGGAAAAATCCGCTTCTGATAAGTGGTTTTATTGAACGGTAACAACTAGAGATTCTGAATCATAAGGAGTGTATGAACCACTTACCGGATATGGTTTCAACGAAGTCCTGAGAATATTTTCATCCGGCGTTGCATCGTATAATGTTTTAGAAAAAGTATAAGTTTTTGTCATTTCTGTTGTTGTCAAAGTGACAACTTCACTACTATCAATGGAAGTGGTGGAAGATCCATCAGATTCTTGCGTTCCAAAACCAACAGTGATTTCAGCCTCGTCAATATTCTCAAGAGTATAAGCAACCTGTACTGTAAAGTTATAGCTGATCCCTTCTGTATATGGTCCTTCAGGTGTAATACTTACAATACGAATCGTTCCACTCTCAGTTCCAGTTTCGGCTCCAACTCCAGTATCACAACTCATTACAAGGAATGATAGAAAAACGATTAATATAAGAACTGATTTTTTCATATATTCTCCTAAAAAAGTAATTTTTTAGACTTTATTAATTAAGGAAAGTATAAGTAGATTATAAAAAAATATATATAGGGGAAATCCCTAGATATGGAATTAATCGACAAGATCGACCTTAATGGCAGTGAAATCCCTTTTTCATTAATTTATTTATTATCGAAATAGTGTATCAATTCAATACAATCTCTTTCAAAAAAATACTCATTATCCTATTCCGAGTATTCCTGATAAAAAAAGAATCCATAAAATTGTATTTGGAACACCGTGAATTAATAAAGATATCCATGTATTTTGTGTTTTTTGAGCTATGAATGGTGTAATTAACATACTTGGCAAAAAACTTATAAAATTCCATTTCATGATGAAGTGAACAAGATAAGCCCAAAGAAGTCCATTCACCAGCCAAGCCCATTTCCCATAGGTTTTCTCTTGTCTGGGTAAAATATAGCCACGCCACATGAATTCTTCAGCAATCATAGCTGTAGAATGAAGGATTATTGTAATAATTAGAAACAGCCAGTTCCCATACAATGAAACTCCTAAAAAGTTTTTTAATGGAAGCTTAATTTCTTTCAATGGGTGAAATAAAACTGGGAAATGGTTCGGTGGTGAAAAAATTGTTATTGTTGCCATCCATTTTGAAATAGGTTCCATAATGAGAAAATCAAACACCATAACGAACAATATCCCACCAATAACCCATAACCAATCTTTCCTGGTAAGTTTATTTAACCGGAATCTTCTTTTGAAACTTAAATCAAGTTGATTTGTTTTTTCCCGCTTAAATAAAATAATGGAAATCGGTAGTAAAGGAATCATTGGAAACCACAAGAAAAAGGGAAACAAGAATATCTCAGGTAACCCCATTTTCTGAAATATTGGAATACCATGATAAAGACCTAAATATAATAGTAATCATGGGATACCGAATAATAAAATACTTTTCCATAACGATATAGGCTTGATATTCATCTCTTTAGTCCTCTTACACATTACGTCGATTTATTTCTTTAGTAGTTCATATAGCTCTTTGTTAACATATATTATTTCTTTTTTAAGCTTAAATGATTCCAATAATCCGATCTCTTCTAACGCTTTTAAATATTTACTGGCTGTACGTCGTTCACCAATTCCAGCATTAACTAAATAAGATATTTTTGTGTAGGGCTGCATGAAAACTAATTCAACTAATTCTTTTGAATAGATTGTTTTTGGCAGTTTATCCCTGCATACATTCATTGATTTATTCATTAGTGAAATAATCGATTCTATGATTGATAATGTATCTTTTGCTGTTACCTCGATTGCTTTTAAAATATATATAATCCATTCTTCCCAATTATCTTTTGTTCTGACTTCTTGTAATAATTTATAATATTGATATTTATTTTTTATAATATATGAACTCAGATATAGTATTGGGCTATCTATTAAACCATTTAGTACTAGATACAAGATATTAATAATTCTTCCAGTTCTTCCGTTCCCATCATAAAAAGGGTGAATAGATTCGAATTGATAATGAATCATTGCCATTTTTATCAAATAATCTGTTTCGTCATCAATATTAATAAATTTCTCTAAATTCGCTAGAAGTTTATTTATTACTGTTTCATCACTAGGAGGGGTATAAATAATTTCTCCAGTAGTATCATTCATTAAGCTGGTTCCTGGAACTTTTCTAATTCCAGCATTATTCCCTTCCAGTTCAGCCTGTATTTTTAATATAGTATTAATTGATAATATTTCTCTTTCTTTTATTTCATTATATCCGATCCATACGGCAGATCTATAATTCAATACCTCTTTTGTTTGTGGATCTGTCTTCATTTCCTTAGAAATTAATGCTTTATATAATTCATCCTGAGTTGTAATAATATTCTCTATTTCTGAACTGGCAGTTGCTTCTTTTAAGATGATAGAACTCAATAAAATAGAGTCATTTGGAAGTAATGAACAATATCCTTTCAGGCGTGCTAATTCCCTGTTAGCTTTTATAGACTGTTTTAATATTTTTTTTGATTCAAAATCTGTATTTGGAGGAAGTAGAGGTAATTCATTGAAAGGCTTATCATTCATATGTACACAATATCATCTTTTTTGTACTTATTCAATTTATATGTACGTATTTAATGAAAATAGGTACACGTCTAGCATTTCATGTACCTAGTGTGTACATATTTTTCTATAAATATATTACACTTTATTGTCTACATATATAATTTAAATTGAGATATTTATAATATGTCTTTTGATTCTTTTTTAATATTTGCATTAATAAAAATGTATACATCCTCTGTTTCTGAAAAAAACTCTTTAGATAAAGAACTCATATCAATATAAATTACATGAGAAAAATAAAATGATGGAGTGATATGAATAGAACATCCAAAGTATAAAACAGTTCTGCATTTATATTTATGATTTATATAGCTGAATACTTCTTTTCTTTCAAAGCCGATACAAGGATAAAAATCAAGGCAGAAAAAGAACGGGAAAAAGCCAGTTAGATTATATAATTATTTCAAAGAGCATGCTTCAACTATGTTGACATATTCCGCCCTAGAGTCCGTAGAACTTCGATTTCACCTGTTTGCGTATGTGGAATTTATTCTGCTTGCGAAGCGGAATCAGCAGAAAGTATGCCAAAGGAAAATCTGGTTCATGGCTTTGTTATATTGTTCTCTTTTATTTTTCTATCAATATCTGTTATTGATAAACCTTCATATATTGCATTATACCCTGTATATTTTTTATGGATTTTCTCAGTTTTCTCTTTTAATTTATTCATCTTGATTTTGTCTTTGTTGAGTTTGACTTCGGCAAAATAAATTTCCTGCAACAAATCATCTATAGCAACTATATCTATTTCATTTAAATTCCCTCTTTCCCAATATGTTCCAATTAGTCCGTATTTGGGAGAGTTATTCATAATTTCAATAAATAGTTTTTCTAATATTGGTCCTGCATATGTTGAGATATCTCTCTCGATTAATTGTTTTATATATTCAAATCTTTCATTTTGTATAATTGTCATATTCTTATAAATAAATCTGAACCAGAATCGAATAAAATTATCTTTAATAGTATATTTTTGATTTCTTGAATCTTTTTTAACACCTATAGGTTTTACCTTTACAACAACATCATATTCATTTTCTAGGCGTTCGAGATATCCACCAACACTTTTTTCAAGTATTGCTTCTATTTCTGAACGAGAAGTTTTGCCTGATGAAATAAGTTCTAGGATAGAAAAATATATTCCATATTCTTTCCCAAATTCTTGAATGAGTAATGATCTACCTTCTTCTATAAAAAATGAATCTCTTTGGAAAATCTGATTAATAATATTTTCTTTTGTAAAATTTCCATTTTCATACAAAAGTTCCTGATAGCGGGGTACACCACCGGTAATTAAAAAATTATAAAATAAATTTTCTTCTGTGTAACTGTCATAATCTTCTAATATTTCTTTTATTGTATTGGGTTTAAATGGTTTGATATAGAAAATCCGATCTGCTCTACCATACAGAGGTTCTTTCTCATTTTGAAATATTTCAGTCATCAAAGAATATATAGACCCTATAAAGATGATATGGACATGGGTTTTAAATTTATATTTATCCCAAAGTTTCTGAATTTCTGAAAAAGTGCTCTTATTTATATTTTTGAATTCCTGGAATTCATCAATAATTAGTACATATTCTTTCTTAGTTCCTACTATTAATAGAAGTTCAAATAGTTCTGAGAATCGGTCTATTTTTCCAATATGTTTTTCATTAATAAAATCTTCATATTCAATAAGGAATTCATCACAAATTAACTTTTCCGCTTTTTTACTTGTAAACAAATATAGATGATCTTTATCTTCAGCATATTTTTTGGCTAAAAGTGTTTTACCGATACGTCTACGACCAGTTAATACAGTTATTTTCCCATAGGAATCACGACATTGTTTGTATATATCATTGAGAGTGTTTAATTCTTGTTCTCTATTATAAAATTTCAAAATGCAACCACCGTTACTGTAATATGTATTGCATTATATAATGAAATGTACTGAATTTCAACAATATAACGTTAGATTTCTATCCTGCAGAACCCACAAGAAAACACCCCGGTAGACCCGAGATCGGAAGGCGCAGGGATATATTTAACCGAATTATAAAATTGTTTGCTTCATGGAATGAACCGCCCCTGGTCGTAGCTGCGCTACTGCTCGGGTATGCAGCCTAACCTGTGCGGATCCGCATGCAGGGTGGTGTGGGGGCTGGAGGTTAAAATCCTCCGGCTACCCGATTTATCTGGTGTCTTGATATTTATACTTCAGTGACCATATACCTCATTGTGAGAACCAACATTTATTAGTATTATCTCATCATCAGTAATTGTAAATTCTAAACTGATTCTATAGCTGATATTTATTGATACACTGTATAGATCTGATAGTTTTCCCTCTAATTTATGTAGTCGAAGGGAGGGATGGCTAGGGTTTAACTCAATCAATTTTAATGTCTTTTCATATTGAGATATTAATTCAGGATGTTTCTTAATAAATTTCTTAGCCCTTTTTTCATAGCTGTTAGTAAAAATGAGTTTAGGCATGTTTTATTCTTTTTAAATGCTCCTCAATAGAATCAGAATGAAAATCACCATTTTGAAGGTCCTTTCTTGATTCAACCAAAGCTGCTTCTAATTCACACTCTCTTAGATAGTTATATTCATCGATTGTTAGGACAACATATTTACTCTTACCCCGAACTGTTATTATTGCCTCATTTTGGTCTGCTGTCATTTGATCTAGTATTGAAACACCCTTAACTTTTAAATCATTGGCAGTTATATTATTTACCATATATTATACCTCAACTATAGAGTACTCCTAATAGTACGATTAATCCATTGAATAATTGATTTTTTTAGTACTATACAATCTGAATGTGACCATGATAATGAAAATCTTTGCATTTTTTCTATGATGATTTTTATAAGGTGTACCCCCGGAGGTTTAAATTCATAACTTCGAAATTCATAGCATACTTTCCAATCTGCAACGATTATATTGTTAAATAATGTACCACTGAATCAATTCTAAATAAACTTCCTGATATAGTTCTTCACTTTCTGATTTTATTGCAGTCCAATATTTTTCATCCTACGAAGTACGATTGATAAATTTTCTTCTCATTCTTCCTCAGGTAATTTCTCTCGAAGTATAGAAACGGCATTCATATTATCATTTGATCTAATATCAAAACGTAAACCAGTTTTTAATAATATTTCTATAATTTCATTTTTATTTTTATATTTCCAGGAATGAATCTTGTTCCATATAAAAGGCTCACGATTGGCAAGAATTCCTTCTTCATAAATTCCGTTAAAATCAAGATATTTTTTTGAAGCATATTTTTCTAATAAAAACCAGAGACCAAAAGATGTATAGAACAAACCTACAAAAATATTCTGAAAAGCGAATATGATACCTAGAGGAATAAATATTAAATTAATATAGGGATTTTGCTTTTTTAGATTGATTTCTTCTAATTTTATTTTTTGTTTACCAAGTTTTTTAATGGTACTTTTTTTTAACAATATTTGTAAAAGAGGTGTTAATACCAATATTGAGGGAATTATTATGAATCTCGCTGTGAAAAAAAGAGTTCCTATTAGATATGGTAAAATATTATTCATTATAATATCCTTTTGTTTCTTTTATCCAGATAACGAGACTGTAGAATAACCCTCAAATCAATTCCATTATATACGTTTCCTTATGAATAAAGCTTCAAAAAAATCCCTATAATGCATTCTATCGTACTTAGATAAATTACTTTTTCTGCAAAATCCAGTTTTTATTTCCTAATAGACCTTTTTCTACAGTCTCAACGTCGAAATAACCTTTTTGCGTAAATGGCATTTATTCTGCCAGCGAAGCGGAAAAGCAGAATACATGACATAGCAAATATGGTTCATTTCTTTGTTCTATAGCCATTTATTATTGATAAAAAGTCATAGTTCTCATCAACCAAGCTTAGATTATATCGAGAAAAAGACTTATCGTCTAAAGTAAAATGAATGTCAAAATCATAAAATGAACGTACTGGAATGTATTGAGATTGTTCATCCTGGTATTCAAATTGAATGTTGTAATAGATATCTGAATAATTATAATTGATTTTTATATTACTATTACTTATTTCTTCTAATAAATAAATTTCTAGTGGATCATTGCTTTTAGGATAATCATAAAATAAGATTTTTCCAGTTTCATAATTTCCTTTTGATTTGCTTATTATTTCTTTTATAAAATTATTCAGTACATAAATGTCACTTTTTTCACTCTTTTGATCACCGTCAAAGGCTGTTAGGAATTCTTTTATATCGATTGCACTATAAAATACGATAGATTTTGTATTATTCGAGACAAACGGCCATAAATTATTTATTTTGTCTTCAGGTTTCATTTCTTCAAAAGAAGGATTTAAAAATATATTATTACTAAAGATTTCTTTATTTGTTAATTCTTGATAAATATTATGCTGTTTCAGTAAAGTGCTTAGTTCACTAAAATTCTTCTGATAATAGGCATAAAATATGCCTGTTACAAAAAGTAAGATAGTGAGACCAATTGAAAAGTGAACAGCTATTTTTTGAATTTTTGATTTGAAATTATTAAGAATTATTAATGATGATAAAATCATAAATGCCATAAAAGAAACTAAATGTGATTGATCATACCAAACCCATGATATAAATCCCGATACATTTCCTAAAATTGATGCTAAGCTGATTATTCTTGATATAAAAATAGGTAGTTTTGATATTAAAATGTACAGCAAAGCAATATATACAATTGTGATAAGAAATATTCCATAAGGTATTTTTGTCATAACATATTGAACGATTTTATCACTTTCATTAACCATTGATTTTGCCCCAATCCAAAATCCGGTTTTTTGGCTAATCGTAGTTATGAATAGATCAAGACAGCAGATAAAACTAGCTGTGATAAATAAATATATTTTTTCATTTTTAGTCTTGTTCACGTATTTGCATATATTCCTATTTTTTTATTTACGGCACTTTAATTTTTAATTATATATTATGTTTCTGATTTATTTATAATATTTTCTTCCATCCTCCGTAGGAGGATTAATATGTTTTGAATTTGTAAAAAACATTTGTTCAAAAATAAAAATTATCGGCCTCTAGTGTCTATAGAACGTTAGATTTCTATCCTGCAGACCTCACCAAAAAACATCCCGGAAGACCCGAGATCTTTAAAATCAAAAACCTCT
>JAEINM010000053.1 GCA_016342385.1 Spirochaetaceae bacterium
AGGAGCACCTATGTGCTGCGACATAGGAATTATTGCTCTGGCCGGAAGCGGCGCATTGCCGATTACCGTATCTCCCGTACTGGAAATGTTATCAGGCGGATGTATTCCGCCTTTGGGAAATGTTTTAAACTTACTCATGCTACCTGTTCATTTCTCCTTAATAACTTTTTTCTGACATTAAATGGTATTCTATTATATTGTTTTCCATCACTGAAAATAATCAGCAGTAATAATAACATAGAAAAAGTAAAATTATGAAGCATAAAAGTTTTATTCTTCCGGTGAACTGGAGTTTTTATTACAAAACAGGGGGTTTCTGTAGAAAATAAAAGTGTAGCGGGATTGTTATTATTCAGCTGGAGAATTGTCTCCCTGAACCATTTATCTGAATAATCAGCTTTCAATACATATTCTTTGATAAAACCTTCATCAGTAGATTTAAATACGGGATAAAGTAGTGGTCTGTCAGCCTTGGGGTAAGACCACTCTGAACCATAGAGAAGCCCCTTCTGATATGCCACATGAGTGATATAGTCAGAAGCGGAGAGAAGTGAATCAGAATCTTCAGTCAACCCCGTGTTTTCCAGTGTCCAGCCTAATTCAGACTGCTCTTGAGCGAAGGGGACAATAAAATCAGAAGATTCTATATCAATCAGTGAAAATCCGCTGACGATTAATAGAAATACCACAAAAAAAGATTTAGAAATAACACCGACACGATCAGTTCTATATTGTGAACCCATAATCAGAACAGGCGAAAAAAGATTGTGTTCCGGTTTTCTCAAGAGGATTCTCCGGATTTTCCTTTTCCCTGATAATACAGACCTATCCCGACCAGGAGATTCACCTTTGATTTCTAATTTATCATAATATAACAAGAGTAAACTAAATAAGCCCAAAGCAAAAAGGAGAAGATACTGTCTGCTCAGATTCAGGGAATAATGAGCATACAAAAGAGTGATAATACAAAAAGGGATTAGTAAAAAAAGAGATTTTTTTCTGGCGAAAATATAGAGAGAGACAACTGAAACGGCCAGAGCAGAAAATCCGTATAGTAAAACAAAGGGCAGCCAGCTGAGCAGAATGATAGATATCAATATTTTCTTTTCAGAGGAGATCAATATAAAACCGCCATAAAAAATAATGAGAATCAGAAGGGGGAGAAAAGTAAAAACCGGCTCAAATCCGCTGATAGTCCAGAAAACAGTAGATTTTGAAAAATATCTGAACATTTTTATATATAATCCGAATAGAGAAATTGATTCTCTATCAGCATAGACAATATCAAAATGGGAATCACCCTTATGTGCGGTAAAAAGTGTACCGACCTTTTTTAAATAGGGATCGTATCTGGGATCATGAGGATCAAAATGATTAACAACAGCCTTTAGGGGTATCTTCTTTATATCTGAAATATCATTGTAGACAACCTCCGACCGGTTGAAAGAAATAAGGGGAATATTTTCTTTCAGGAAAAAGGCTTCCACTGTAGAAGCATCTGAAGTGATTATTGAATAGTACTTAGCCCATTGATTTCCCCATATAAAATCAGTCCCGGAGATTTTCATAAAGGAAAAAAACACAGCACAGAGAATCAGACTGCTCCACAGAATTGAGATTAATTTTCTATTATTTTTGTTACTGTTCATCAAGGGGGTAATTTTCCTTTACAGATGGCTCTTTGTCAAGACAACCTGAAGTGGATTGACAGCTGATGCAACATAGTAATAAAATTCACATATAGTGAATAGAGAAAAATACAAAGAATTTACAGCCGGATCCAATGATGATGGGAAAAGACTTGACAGAATCATCCGCCAGTTTATGCCGGAAAATTCGCTGAGCGGCCTATACAAAGCATTGAGAAAGGGATTAATCCGTATAAATGACAATAAGGCTAAACCTGAGAGCAAAATATCTCAAGGTGATACTCTACAGATATTTAACAGTCTTTTGCAGGAACAGGATTTGAAGGAAAAGCCCGCAAAACCTGTTGAACAGTCTTTTACAGATCAGATTATCTATGAAGATGAAAATCTTCTTGCTCTGAATAAAAAAAAAGGCCAGCTGGTTCATGGCGGACGGGATTCTCTGGAGGAGATGGTGCGACGATACCTGGAAGGTAAAATTCCCCAATCCCTCAGTTTCAGACCTGGTCCCCTTCATAGACTTGACAGAAATACATCAGGACTTATTTTTTTTTCCAAGTCTATAAAAGGAGCCCGAGAGTTTTCTTCAGATCTTCAGAGCAAAAAATTCATTAAATATTATATAGCCCTTATGGATGGAACACTCAAAGGAACTGAATTCTGGGTCGATAATTTACAGAGAGAAGAGAAAAAAAAAGTTACAACTGTTGAATATGAAGGTCAGATAGCCCGTTCGACTGCCTACCCGATTCATAATTACAGAGGATATTCACTGGCATTAATAAAAATTGAAACAGGAAGAACTCATCAAATAAGAGCTCAGGCTTCATTTCATAAGTACCCTCTTTCAGGAGACACAAAATATGGCGGTAGTTTTTTAAAGACTGGATACTTCCTACACAGTCTTACTTTTAAGAATTTAGCTGGAGATTCCCATATAATTAAAGAGGAAATTAAAGCATCTTTAGATAAAGCACAACTAAAGCAATTGAATAGAGTATTAAGCGATTGTACTATAGAAGATCTTGAAGCCGTAATAACGGCCCTACTGGAGGATCAATGAGCGGCAAACAGGATGAAAAAGGGAAAGTTTCCCGTTTCCTCAATCAAACCAGATGGCTGATCCTCGGTGTTAAAGTCTTTGCCCTTGTCGGCAAGAGCGGAACGGGAAAGAGTTTTAGGGCCAGACTTGTGGCGGAAAAGTACAATATTCCCTACATTATAGATGACGGCCTGCTGATTCACGATAAAAAGATCATTGCCGGCCGTTCAGCAAAGAAAGAAAAAGAATATGTGACTGCCATAAAGACAGCACTCTATGAAGACCCTCACCACCGCGCCGATGTGGTAAAAGCTCTGGAAAACATAAAACTTAAACATATTCTTCTTGTAGGGACTTCGGAAAAAATGGTCATAAAAATAACAGAACGATTAAACCTTCCTCCGGTAACAAAATTTATCCATATTGAAGAGATCGCCAGCCAGGAGGAGATTGAAAAAGCCATACATTCCAGACATTCCGAAGGAAAACATGTCATTCCTGTACCCAGCATAGAAGTCCACCGCGATTATGCCCATATACTGTCCGACACTATACGGGTCTTTTTCAAAAGCTGGAAAAGAAATAAAAAATCACAGATATTTGAAAAGTCTGTCGTTCAGCCCTCGTTTCAGAAAGAAGAGAGAGGTAAAATACAAATATCCGAAGCGGCATTGAGTCAGATGATACTTCATTGTGTCGATGAATTTGATGCAAAAGTCACGGTAAAAAAGATTACCGTGAAAAAAGACCGGGCAGGATATAGAATTAGAATATCAGTGGAAGCAGAATACGGAGAACAACTGAGCGGGAAGGTCCATGATCTTCAAATATATATACTCGATAGAATTGAAAGATTTACAGGGCTTATAATAGACCGTGTAGAGATTCGAATTGATAAAATTAAAAGGTAAAAACAGGAGAGACATCATGAAAAAAGCAATAATTCTTATTCTTATATTCTGCACCGTTTTTCTTTACGGTGAAGACACCTATACAAGTGAATCAGAACATTACAGAATCACTTCCCATATTAGTAAAAGCAATTCAGAACTGATGAGCTCTCAACTGGAAAGTTTTTACAATATCTTTAATGATGTATTCCGCTTTAATAATCTGGAAGAAAAACTCAACGTTCAGATTCTTCCCAATGAAAGTACTTTCAAATCTTTCACTCATTCATTAACTGGAACATCATATGACAGTTATGTTTATATCCATCACCAGAAACCTTCGGAAAGAGAATTACTCATTTTTGAAGGATCAGCAGAAGATATGATTTTTGCTCTGGCCTATCAGGCGAGTATTCAATTCATTATGAATCATGTAGAGAATCCGCCCCTATGGATAAGAGAGGGATTTTCTGTCTATTTCTCCAAAAGTTCTGGACCGGAACTGGAGAGGAAGTTTGCGGCTCTGAAAAATAAGGAAAACAGAATTGAAGTAGAAAAACTGATATCCATGGACAGCAGTGAAGCTGCGTCCATATTCTCTGATTTCAGAACTGAAGCATGGGCTTTTGTAACATTTTTAATGACTACAGACAATAAGGAATACACAAGGTTCCTCTATGACTCTATAGCCTCTTTAAAAAGCCCTACCACATTTAACGGATTCCAATACGAAGATCTTCAAAGAGGTTTTAAGGAATATCTCAATAATTTTCTCAATGCACAGGAACTTATGGATCTGGGGATTCAGTATTACAACGATAATGAAAGTGATCTGGCCGTACAGACTTTTACAAAATTATCGGGAATCAGCCCTGAAAGCTGGCAGCCTTTCTACTTTCTTGGACTTCTGTCCTATGATGAAGGAGAATACACTGAGGCTGATGTCTGGTATGGTAAAGCTGCAGAGAAAGAAGCTCCTGAAGCCCTCATTGCCTATGTGACCGGTTTAACAGCATGGAAAGATGAAAGAATAGATGAGGCCAAAGGTCTTCTCTCAAAAGCGGCCCGGCTGGACAATGAAAAATATGGCGAAAAAACCGAACCAATCCTGGAATACCTCCAGAGGACAGCTCCCGACTCTGCACCGGTAACTATTCCATAAGAGAGGAGAGTTATTGTTTTGAAAGGGAATGCTGTCTGGATCGGTTTCTCGAGCGTTTGGCTTTACGCCTGTCGGGATGCTGAACAGTACTCCGTTTCGGTACTTTTATGTTTCTCACCTTGAAAATCAGCCTGACCGCATCTTCAATATCTCTGTTGGGGGCAATCATAGGAAGAATAGCCTGTTTTGCTTCTTTCAAAACATCGCCATACTCCAGATCAGGTTTATATAAAATTCCACTCTTATCGAGAGATGGCTGAACTAAACGTCGGATCATCCTGGATCGTCTGCGCTCCCCTTTTCTCTTGACATTCTCATCGAGACGCCTGAGAGACTTGAAAAAATTTTTATAGAAAACCTTCCCTCCCCGACCGTGGAACTGATCCTCAATTTCCGGAAGTAGATAATGAAAGAGATCGAGTTCAACAGCTTTCTGAAAAATATTCCAGCTATGACCGGACTGAAGAATTTTAAAAATCTCTTCACTCAACCTGGACACAGAGCAGGACATGAGTAACGGTGCCGATCTTTTAATCGCTCTTCTCAGCTTAAAGGGAATTTTTGAACCGGTGGTGACAGAGTATTTAAGGGCTCTTACCATGCGGACCGGATCGTCGACAAAAGTATGTTTTAAAGAGATTATACTGACAATTTTTTCTTTGCGGAGATCTTTTACTCCACTGACATAATCTAGAACCTGTTCTTCCTGAGGAGAATAAAAAAGAGCATTAAAGCTAAAATCACGTCTGAGAACATCTTCTTCTATGGTTCCGTAAAGATTCTTCCTGTCTGAAGCTTCAACAGACCGGAATGTAGCCAGTTCCAGAATTTTTTTATCCGAATAATAGAGATGAACAAGTTTAAATCTCTTACCAATAATCCGGGACTTTCTGAAGATTTTCCTTACCCTCGAAGGTTCGGCATCGGTTACCAGATCAAAGTCCTTTGGTTCTTTTCCCAGAAGAAGATCTCTGACAGCACCACCGACGATGTAGGCCTGATATCCTTCTCTTCTCAATCTCTCGAGAGCTCTTATGGCATCGGCATCTACCTTCTCTAAGGGAATATTATGTTCTTCTTTTGTATATATTTCGGCCTGTTTGACAAGTTTGCCTTTTTCGTTTTTTGTATATCTGATAAGCATGATAATCTATAATCCGATTTATCCCTCTTTAAGTCAATGGAAACTGTTCTTGAACCGGGTTGAATCTACTCACAAAAAAAGGCATTATTACTATCACATTATCAGGAAAGAAACTTTCTTGTAATAATATTGAAAGGTTAGGTCTAGCATGTCGACAAAAATTGAGCCAAAAATCCTTAAAGGTTTCAGAGACTTCCTCCCTGTCAAAGAGATAGAGAGAAAAAGGATTATCAGTATTTTAGAAAAAAAATTCGAAAGTTTCGGGTTTGTCCCCATAGATACTCCTGTTCTGGAGTACACAGAAGTCCTTCTGGGCAAAGGAGGGGGAGAAACAGACAAACAGGTTTACCGTTTTGAAGACAAAGGCGGCCGTGATGTTTCCATGAGATTTGACCTCACAGTACCCTTTGCCAGATACATGGCCAAAAACAGACCTGATCTTCCCCTGCCCTTCAAGCGTTATCATATAAATAAGGTCTGGCGTGGAGAAAACACTCAGCGCGGGCGATATCGAGAATTTATGCAATGCGATTTTGATATAGTAGGGATCGACTCAGCTTCCGCCGACTTTGAAATTCTCATGATGATGAGAGATTCCATGAGAGCCCTTAATGTAGAAAATGTAACCATACATTTCAGTCACAGAGGAATCTTCAACAGACTTCTGGAGAAGCTGGGAATAGCTGAGAACTCTGTTGAGATTCTAAGGATTGTCGATAAACTGACAAAAATTGGAGAGGGAGAGGTCGTCAGACAGCTTAAGGACCTGACTTCAGAGGAAAACGCCAGAGAGATTGTAGAGTTTATCAAGCCCGCGGCCTCATCAGTGGAAACTCTGAATAAAATGGAAAGAGCGGCAGGTGGTCCCGATGAAGATACAGAGCGATTAAGGATAATTTTTCAGTACATCAAAGAAAATGAGATGGAAGACTCATTTAAACTGGATCCCTCCATTACCAGAGGACTCGATTACTACACGGGAATTGTTTATGAAACATTTCTCAATGAACTACCGAACATAGGTTCAGTCTGTTCGGGAGGGCGATATAACAATCTGGCCAGCCTCTATACGAAAGAGGAGCTACCCGGTGTCGGTGCCTCAATCGGCCTCGATAGACTCATTGCGGCATTGGAAGAATTGGGACGAAGTTCTGAGAAGAAGAGCTTTACGGATCTGCTGATTCTGGCTTTAGATGATCAGCTGTTCGGATATTATCACAAGCTCTCAACTGCCTTTAGAAAAGAGGGAATCAACTGCGAAGTTTTCCACGTGAAAAAGAAGATAAATGCCCAGTTTAAATTTGCCGAAGCGAAAAGCATTCCCTTTGCACTGGTCTGTGGAGAGGATGAATTTGCTAAAGGAACTGTCAATCTGAAAGATCTGAAGAAGAGAAAAAACTGGGAAGGACTGACAATTTCCGAAGCCCTTGAAATCTTAAAGCCTCTATTGTAAATGAGATATAAAAAAGACTATATTTTAGATAATTCAATAAGAACTATCGGGAGACTCTAATAAATGAGAAAAATCCTTGAGTTTTCGCTAAAAAACTCTCTATTCATAATTGTAATCAATGTACTACTGACATTGATTATGATTTTTTTTGCTTCCAAAATTGAAATGAATTCCGAAATTACCGCTTTAATGCCCGATACAAATCCCGCAAGCGATCTGGTGAAAAAATATGATCCTGAAGATAGAGAACGCAATGCTTTTTTTCTCGCACTGGAATCAAAGGGCCCGCTTTCCAAAGAAGGACTGGCCGTTTATGAACAGGTTATAGGTGAAGTGAACGAACTTACAGGCGGATACTGCGATAGTATTTTTTCTGCTACCACATTCTTGAAAAGAGGTGGCAGGCTGGCTCCGAAACCGCTTGTTCCCAACAGAATTGCTCCAAAAACCGATGCAGAGTTTGAAGAACTTTTATCCAATCTGGATCAGGATGTTTTTTCCAGAAAGATATTCTATACCCATAGGGGAAATATTCTCAATACTATTTTTTATCACCCCGTTATTACAAAATAATTGAGAAGCTGGATCCCTATTTTACATCAAGAACTACAGGCAATGTTTTCTTTATTGAAAATACTGCGAAATATCTCTCAAAAGATCTTGTAATCCTTCTCTCCTTTTCCATCGCTGTTATTCTCTTCTTTTTCTTTATCGGTTTCAGAACTAAACGGGCTATTTTCCTTCCCATGTCAATTGTCATAATGGGAACCATATGGTCTCTGGGAATTATGGGAATTATGGGATATGAATTAACAGTAATCAGTGTTGTAATCCCCACACTGGTTTTAACAATTGGGACATCCTATACAATTCATATTTTAAATCAATATTATCACGATGCAACCATTGAGCATGAGAGCAATCAGTGGATTGTCGATGCCACACTCCATATAATCAAGACCGTCCTTATGGCTTCACTGACAACGATTATTGGTTTCTTAAGCCTACTGTTCACTTCAATCGAAGCATCCAGACAGTTTGCCATTTCCGCAAGTGTGGGGATTTTTGTCTGTGCGATTTTATCACTTACCTTTCTACCGGCAGCTTTATCGAGATTTAAGAATCCCGAGCACCACCAGAGACACAGGGTTCAGAGCGGGAAATTTACGACATCAATGAGTTCCGCCAGCCGATTTGTATATAGGTTTAAATACTTCTTCTCCTTTATATTCATAGTGATAATTATACTTTTTTCCTATTCCTATCCCCGAATCACTCATCAATCAGATTATGTCAGTTATTATCCACAGGAAGATCCTATCGTTGAGGGTCTGACTTTCATGATGGAGAATTTCGAGGGCGGGCAAAGACTGAACCTGACAATCAATGCTCCGGTAGATGAAAAAAACTATTTCCTGGAGCCTGAAAATCTGCAGATAGTTTCGGAAATGGAAGAAAAACTGAAGGGATATGAGAACATAATGAATATATCCTCCTTTTCAACAGTGATCAAAGATCTGAATAGAATTATGTCCGATAAGTATGCAATCCCGGAAAAACGCGGATTGATATTCGCTTTATCAAAATATTTTAAAGTTCTCAATCAGGCGACAGAGACCGGTGTCAGCAGCATGATGGTTAATGATACTTTCACACAGCTGAACCTGACTATAATGATTTTCAATAGTGAAAATCAGAGGTTTCTGTCAGAAGAGGGCTTGAGATCGCTTGTAAACTCAATCCTAGATGAGTCCGAGGAACATTTGGGGAAAAACAATATCAGTTACGAATTATGGGGATATGATCTGGAATACCTCCATCTGGCAGAAACCGTCTCCAAAGACCAGTTTAAATCGACAGCCATATCTATCGTGCTGGTATTAATCATAGCCACTTTCTTCTTCAAATCCTTTCTCTATGGATTATTGACTCTGATTCCCCTCCTGTCGGGAATTATGCTCAATTTTACATTTATGGTGATCACAGGGATTCCACTGGATGTAACGACGATGATGGTTACCAGCGTTGCCATAGGTGTGGGAGTAGATGATGCCATTCACTACCTGCTTCAATTTAAAAAACAGTTACTCCTGGGAGGAACAATTGAAGAAGTTATTGTGAGATGCGGTAAAATCTCGGGAAGACCAATTGCTCTGACAACAATATCGATAGTTGGAGGTCTGATGGTACTGACTCTGGCATCATTTAAAGGAATCTTTTACTTCGGAACACTGGTTTCCTTCACATTGACCTTTGCCATGATCGGAACTCTGGTTATTTTACCGGCCATTCTGGCTATATTAGTGAGGTTCAATTTAATCAGAAGATAAAGTTAAATCCACTTATTCTCTTTATACCAGGCTAAAGTGGATTTTATCCCTTCCTCCAGAGATATTTTTTGCTGGAAGTTGAAATCCCGTTTTGCCTTTTCACTGGAACAGACAATGTAGGGTTCCCGGAATTCCAGCATTTTCTGCTGATTGAGTAGAGCCTTTTTTTTGAAGATTCTGCTGTAAAATTCACTGAGATAAGCCGCCACCATTAATACGGAATAGGGAATAACGATGTTTTTAGGATTTTTGCCCATAATTTGGATAATCGTACGAACGAAATCCTCCTGATAGATAAATTTGTCATTTGCCAGGAAATAAGTTTCACCGACGGCCTTATCAGAAAAAGCCGCATTTAAAATTCCTCTTGATAAATCTGAAACATGGATAATACTCCCCTGTTTGCCCTTCTCTCCCAGAATAATGTTCAATCCGATCTTCCCCATTTGAAAAGCAGTAAACATCGCATAATCTCTGGGGCCAAAGACAGCTCCGGGACGAATAATGGTAAAAGGTAACATATCTTTTCTGCTCAGCACATATTTTTCAGAGGCAAATTTGCTTTTCCCATACCAGGTAAAGGGCCGGCATGGATCAGATTCGACCAGGGGCTTCCCCGAGGCAGAAGCTCCTGCGGCAACAATGGAAGAGACAAGGACAAATCTCTCAATTTCCGTATCTGACTGGATTGCCGCTTCTACCATGTTTTCAGTAATTTCAACATTTCCTCTAATAAATTCCTCTTCAGAACTTGCAAAGAGGACTCCAGCCAGATGAAAAATATAGCGGCATCCCCTAAGGGCCTCTTTTATACTGTCCAGATCTAAGAGATTAACTTCACAGAGCTGGACATCTTTGTCCTTTAACCACCTAAGGTCGGAAGATTTTCTTGTGGCACATTTAACTGAAAAGCCCCTATCGAGGAGATCATCTACAAGAGTGCTGCCTACAAATCCCGTAGCACCGGTTACAAAAGCTGTTTTCATATCAATCTCTTTTATCATTCATTTCTTGATTTAGAATAAAATTCTATTGTAGTTTTAATAGATTCTTCCAGAGAAACCGGAGGATCATAACCAATTTCTCTTTTCATCCGCTTTCCGATAAAAGCCAGGTCTTTATACATAATCCGAACTCTATAATACGTAAGAATTGGAGCTTGTTTACTGTTGATAAATTTAAATAATCCTTCAAGCAAAGCGGCAACAGGAAGTATAAACCAATAAGAAACAGAAAGTTTAGGTACTCTCACATTAATGGCATCTGCCCATTCTTTAACCCATTCTTTCCAGGACATATTTCCATCGAGGATATTATAAGCGCCTTCAATTTTTAAGGCATCGACTAGCCTCTTAATCCCAAAGCAGAGATTTTCAACATATACATAAGAAACAAGTCTTTTCCCATGATCAATAAAGCAGAATTTACCGTTTTTTATAAGGTCAATAACGTTAATGAATGAATTTTTATCATAAGGTCCATAGATAATAAAGCCCGGTCTGACAATGGCAGATTGAGCGTTTTCATTCCTTGCAGCCCATTCCAGAACAAGATCCTCTCCTATCTTTTTTGAAACGCCATAGGGATAAGTGTTCATATCTCTCGGGGCTGATTCATCAGAATACCTATGGCCATTCATGGAATGAACAGTTAGAGAACTGAGAAAAATCACTTTTTTCACTCCGGCTTTCTCAGCGCCCATAAGAATTCGATTTGTTCCTTCAACATTGAGTTTGTAAAAGTCTTCTTCTTTTCCCCAATCCGTGACCAAACCAGCCAGATGAATAACAATATCCATTCCGACCAGTGCCCTTTCAATAGATATATTATCAGAAAGGTCTACTTCAATTATTTCAAATCTATTTTCCCCGGGATTCTCACCTTCCTGAAATTCATGAAGGTAATTGACAACCCCTTGGGGCCTGACCATTGCAAAGACCTTATAATCTGAATAGAGACTTAAGAACTTAGTTAAATTACTGCCAAGAAAACCATTGGCTCCTGTTATAAGAATCTTCTTCTCTGACATCAAAGTACTCCGGTGTAATATAGTCCACAAAAAATATCCGTAGAAACTCCTGTGATGATATGCACTAAAAAGACATAAAACCAGGACTGTGTTTTTTCTGCAATGTAGCCCAGTAAAATCCCGGCAAATGCTGCACCGGCAATTTCCGGCAGCGGTTTAGTCATATGAAGGACAGTCGTAAGCCCTGTGACAAATAAAATACTGTACCACTTGTTCCAGTTTTTACTGAGACCCAACTGAAGAACTCCTCTAAAAAAGAATTCGTAGGGAACATAATAGAAAACTATATACAGTAGTTCGTAAAAAAGGAAAAAAGACCACGTATTTAATGGCACTTTTGTAAGAGGGTATGTATTAATCATAGACTGATTTTTGGAGTTAATAAAAAAAACCGGTATTAAGACCAGATAGAATAGGGTGATGATAAGACCAATCTTTCTATTTCCCCATTGAGTCCCAAAGTAAGAAAGGGATTTTTTCCAGAGTTTCCTATTAATCATGATAGGAAATATAAATAAAAATACACTGGTAAAGAAAAATCCCATTAGTACATTCAAGAGACTTCTTGAATATATTTCCTCTGTGGATGTAAAAAAACCGATAAAATCCATTCCCGTCAAAGCAAAAATTATTGAAACTGGAATAGATAATAATAGTAATTTACGACTCGCAATAGTTGTATTATTTATCATAATTGTACTATAGCAAGTTGATCTTCTATTGAATAGGTTAATACTATCAAAATTCAAAATACATGGTTGAGTCTACTCCTTAAAAAATGCATTATTATGTCCTAGGAAAGGGGACTTTTCAATAACACACTATATCTGGAGAAATCTTTTATGCGTAAAATCCTTGAGTTCACTTTGAGGCACTCTCGACAAGTTATCTTAGTGACAATTATTGCAACAGGATTAATGGTTTATACCGCTTCCACTATAAAAATGAATCCGGAAATAGATGCTCTCATGCCGGAAAACAAGAGATTAAACGACCTCATTGAAAAATACGATCCAGAGAATCAGGAGAAAAACTTATTCCTTCTTGCACTGGAAGTGAAAGGGGAATTGTCTGTCGAAGGTCTCCAGAGATATGAACAGGTCATAGATGAAATTAATGATTTAACCGGGGGGTTTTCCAACAGTATTTTTTCAGCCGTAACATTCAGTAAAAAAGGGCGTAGACTGGCACCGGCTCCCTTACTCCCGAATAAAAGAGCACCACAGACTGCAGATGAGCTTCTATTATTCAAAGAAAACCTGAAGAATGATCTCTTTTCAAAAGATGTCTTCTTTGCCAATGAGGGTAAAAGTTTTAATACTCTCTTCTTTCATCCTAAATTATCGCCGGAATCAATAATGGAATCCTATAAAGAAATTATTCAAAAACTGGATCCTTTTTTTATCACCCACTCTACGGGGACTATATTCCTCAACCACCAATCCTCTATCTATTTATCTCAGGATTTATTCAAACTCCTCCTACTATCTCTGGTAGCCATCCTCATTTTTTACTATATCGGATTCCGTTCAAAAAGAGCTCTTTTTCTACCCATACTGATTGTCCTGATGGGAACCATATGGTCTCTGGGATTTATGGGCCTTTTAGGATATGAAATAACCATGATCAGCATTGTGATTCCCCCTCTTGTCCTCACAATTGGTACATCTTATACCATCCATTTTCTAAACCAGTATTATCATGATGCATCGGTAGATCATGATAATAAACTCTGGATCATAGAGGCATCAATTCATGTAAATAAAACAATTATTATGGCTGCCATCACAACAGTTATCGGTTTTATGAGCCTTCTACTGACCTCTATGGATGCATCAAAAGAATTTGGGATGGCCACAAGTATAGGGATAATTGCCTGTGCCCTGCTATCTATGATCTTTCTTCCTGCAGCCCTTTCCAGAATGAAAACTCCCAATCACCTTCAGAAAAAAAGGATTCAGCAAGGGAAATTCACAACCGCCATGGGGAGTATAAGTGATATTGTCTATAAAAGGAGGATTCTCTTTACCCTCCTATTTTTTCTAATTGGAGCGGTTTTTTTTATTACATACCCTAAAATTACCCATCAGTCTGATTATGTGAGTTATTTCCCGGAAGAAGATCCTGCCGTACAGAGTTTATCTTATATTATGGATAATTTTGCTGGCGTTCAAAGATTAAATCTGACGATAAAGGCCCCTGAAAATTCAAACAGTTATTTTCTCGATCCCGAGAATCTGCTGAAGATATCCCTCTTGGAAAAGAAACTGCTCCAATACGACGATGTGATGAAGATATCATCATTCCCCGGTATCATAAGAGATCTTAATCTGATTATGTCGGGAAACGATGAAATCCCCGAATCAAGAGGACTAATGCTTCTCATGTCAAAATATTTCAAGGCTCTTTCCGATACCGCGGAAACCGGTGTTAGTACGATTATGGCCAATGAGGAATTCTCGAGGATTAATCTGACTATTATGATCTACAATAGCAGGAGTAAAGCATTTCTATCTGAAAGCGGTTTGAGAGATCTGATTGAATCGATTGAGAGTGATACAGAGAATTACCTGCCTCAGGAATTAAACTTTGATCTCTGGGGTTTTGATCTGGAATTCCTGGATCTCGCAGAAAATGTGAGCAAAGACCAGAGACTCTCCACACTAATTGCCATTTTTCTGGTTTTCATCATTTCTGCCTTTTTCTTTAAATCCTTCATTTATGGTATTGTGACTCTGATTCCCCTATTATCCGGTCTTATGCTCAATATGATATTTATGGTTATCCTAAAAATTCCTCTTGATATTACAACAATGATGGTATCCAGTGTTGCTATTGGAGTCGGAGTGGA
>JAEINM010000054.1 GCA_016342385.1 Spirochaetaceae bacterium
CCTCTCGTGGGGGCTTTCTTTTTTTTGGTGAGGGCTTTTGGGGGTGGGGGCGCAGGCAAGCGGCGGCCCCCACGAGAGTATTCCTCCCTTTTAGAGTTTTCCCTTTTATGAGGGAATGGAGAATAGGAAATGTGATACAGATAGGAGATTCGGACCTTTTTCAATTGCAATTGAAACATTGCCCTTTCCACTGTATATTTCTTTTATGTCTAGAAAGAGATTACCTCATACATTGAAAGATTTGCATATCCATATGGTGGGTATTAAAGGAACGGGTATGGCCGCCTTCGCGGAGCTGCTGCTCAGACGGGGCGCTATTGTCACCGGTTCCGATAGAGAGGAGAAATTTTATACTGATGAAATACTTCAACGTCTGGGAATACCTTACAATGAACACTTTGCCTCAGACCATATAGATGATTCTGTTCAGCTTGTAATCCATTCTTCTGCCTATGGAAAGGAGAATCCGGAGATTCAAGCGGCTGAATCGGGGAATATTCCTCTTATGGTATACACTGAAGCCCTTGGTTATATATCGACACTGACGACATCCTTCGGTATTGCCGGGGTTCATGGCAAGACAACTACGACAGCTCTGGCTGGAACAATTGCCGGAGCTGTCGGTCTAGAGGCTTCTGTTCTTGTGGGTAGTGCGGTTCCCACTTTCGACGGATTTTCCACAGCCTATTTCGGAGATAAATATTTTATAGCCGAAACCTGTGAATACAAACGTCATTTTCTCGATTTTGAACCTTCATCTATCATTCTTACCAGTATTGAGCCGGACCATCTCGATTATTTCAAGGACTATGACGATATTTTAAGCGCTTATCTGGAATACATTGACCTTCTTCCGTCGGGTGGAGACCTCATCTACTGCAGTGATGATAAAGGAGCTGTCGAAGCTGCTGATATAATGAAAAAACAGCGAACTGATATACATTATATTCCCTATGGAATAAAAGCAGCGGGATCCTACAGGATTGAGAAGAGTGATGAATCGGAAGGGCTTTCAACATTTCGCCTCGCCGGATTTGACAGGGATTTTTCCTTAAAGATTCCAGGAAAACACTTGATTCTTGATTCTGCAGCTGCTATTGCTCTGGTTATCAGAACAAAAGAAAGAGAAAATAAGCCCATAGATCCTTTTCTGCTGGAAACCATTTCTAAGGGTTTACTGTCTTTTTCCGGTACGAAACGGAGAAGTGAAATTCTGGGTGAGGTTGATGGAATACTCTTTATGGATGATTATGCTCATCACCCCACTGCTATAAAAACGACTCTGGAAGGGTTAAAGAAATTTTACCCCCGACGCAGACTGATCGTGGATTTCATGTCCCATACCTACAGTCGGACCGCTGCTTTGCTCGATGACTTTTCCCGGTCATTCGGTGCTGCCGATCTGGTCCTCCTGGAAGAAATTTATGGGTCAGCCAGAGAGGTTTACAACGGTACTGTAACCGGAGAAGATCTTTTTATGAAAACAAAAAAGCATAATCAGGACGTGTATTATTTTAAGGATTTCAGTGAAACGGAAAAATTCTGCAGAGAAAACCTGAGAAAAGGTGATCTTTTTATCACCATGGGCGCTGGGAATAACTGGCAGATTGGAAAGAATCTGTATAATGAAATGTAATCTATGCGATCAAAGGCTGGTCGCAGCCACCTTTGCAGGGCGCCCATGAAATGTGCCACAGGTGCCTGCACCCGGGAACGATCTCAATTGCAAGCTAAGGAGAAATAATTATGAAAAGCATGACCGGATTCGGATTTTGTGAACAGCAGGATGAGAAAAGCCATATAGCTCTGGACCTGAAGTCCTATAACAACCGTTATCTTGATATCATTACCAATATCCCCTCAATTCTCAATCCCCTGGAACCGAAGCTGAGGGAATGGCTCAGTGAGAGAATTTTCAGAGGGCGGGTCGAAATACATATCCGTTATAGAGAGCTTGAAGAAAATATGAAAGTCATTCTCGATAAAAATGTCGTAAGAGAATATTCCGGAGTTCTTAAGCAGATGATGGATATTGCGGGAATTGAGGATGAACTCTGCTTATCTCATCTGTTGAGTATGGACGGGATTATTAAAACAGATAAAAAGAGAGATCTCACATATATCTGGGAGAAAATCCTCCCCATGCTGGAACAAGCCTATGGCGATTATAATGAAAACCGGATAAAAGAGGGGCGGAACACCCAAAAAGATATCATCTCACAGATCGATGTTCTGAAAGAAAATCTGGAATTTATCCGGGCCAGAGCTCCGGAAGTGGAAATAAAAGTTAAAGAGACTTTAAGAGAAAAGTTCCGCGATATTGCAGGAGATGAGATAGAAGAGACACGATTACTTGCAGAAACAGCGATGTATCTCGTAAAATATGATATAAATGAAGAGATAATCCGGATGAATAGTCATCTGGAGCGGTTTCTTGAGATTTCTGGCGATGAAGACTCCGCCGGGAAAAAGCTGGATTTTCTCTGCCAGGAACTGAATAGAGAGATCAATACAATCGGATCGAAAACACCTGTAGTGGAAGTGCATCAGTCAGTCGTTCTCATGAAGGATGCATTGGAAAAGATAAGGGAGCAGTTGAGAAATGTCGAATAATGTCAGAATTGCCATATCGGGACATAGCGGATGCGGTAATACAACTGTGACCAGGTTATTATCGGAACGTTTTAAATTTCAAATGGTCAATTATACTTTTCGGAATTTAGCCCATGAGAAGGGAATCGAATTCCGTGAGTTCTGTAAAATGGCGGAGAACGACAGCCGCTGGGATCGTTATGTTGATGATAGACAGGTGAAACTGGCTATGGAGGGAGATTCCATTCTTGGATCCCGTCTGGCCATATGGATGCTTGAAAAAGCCGATCTGAAGGTTTTTCTCACAGCTTCTCCCGGGACTAGAGCCTCTAGAATTCATAAGAGGGAAGGTGGTGTTTTACAGGATCGAATGAGAGAAACCGAAGAAAGAGATGCCAGAGACCATGCCCGATATATGAAACTTTATAATATTGATAATAATGAATACCGTTTTGCCGATCTGATTATCAATACCGACAGAATGGATCCGGGACAGGTCGTTGAAATTATTGGTGCGGCAATAAGCAATGTATTAAAGGAAAAAGGCCGTTCTGAAACATGAGTTAGTTGAAGTAAGTGTAACTTTTCATCTATAATGCAGAACAGTACTTAAAAAGAGGGACAAAATGGCAGATAAAAGAAAAGTGATTCCTATGGATGAGCTTGTAAATACAGATAAAAACATGTACGAACTGACGAATGCGGCAATTCACCGTGCAGAACAGATTTCTATGACAGGAAATGATAATAATGAGGAAGTAGAGGGGAAAATAATATCTAAGGCCATCGGTGAAATTGTTACCGGAGAGGTTGACTACGAGTTCAAAAGATAATCTTTCCCTCGTTCTCTTATTCGGACCAACGGCAGTCGGCAAAACTGATCTGCTTCTCCAGCTCTTTGAAGGGAAGGGGGAAGTGATCAGTGCTGATTCCATGCAGGTCTATAAAGGTCTTGATATCGGCAGTGCCAAGCCCGAACCTGACTATTTAAAAAGACTTCCCCATCATTTAATCAATATAAGAGAACCTCATCAGCAGTTTAGCACCGGAGATTTTGTAGAAGAAACAGAAAAGCTCTTACCTGAAATATATGAGCGGGGTAAAATCCCTGTTCTTTCGGGTGGAACAGCTTTTTATTTCAGAAATTTCCTCTTCGGATTACCGGATATTCCTGACATTCATAGAAGCTATCGTGAAGAACTCAATAAAGAGCTGTCCGAGGGCAGTCTTCAGAAGCTCTATGATGAGCTCTGTATCTGCGATCCCTTCAGCGGAAGCCGTCTGAACAGCAATGACAGTTCCAGGATTATCAGAGCTCTGGAAGTTTACCGCGCAACAGGTAAACCTCTCTCCTCCTATCATCTCTCAAACCGAATGAGAGATGATTACACCATAAAGATAATTGGATTGGAAAGGGACAGAGATGAACTCTATTCCCGCATAAACCGCCGTGTAGATATTATGTTTGCTCAGGGACTGGTCGAGGAGATCCGGAAGCTGATAAAAGAAGGTGTTCGCAGTGATTTCCCCGCAATGAAAGGGATCGGGTACAGTGAATTTTTTGAAATGGGTCGTCAGGGATGTTTGACTCTAAATGATATAAAAGAGAAGATTAAGCAGGATTCGAGGCGTTATGCCAAAAGACAGATAACTTTTTTTAAGTCTCTGGAAGGTGTCAAGTGGTATTCTCCTCTCGATATAGAGGGAATAATGAGGGAGGTTTACTCCTAATGCCCTTGACTTAATAAAGGAGTCTCTGCATAATCTATTTAGTTCTGTTTACTCAGAACTATCAGTTAACTGTATACCCTTTACCGGGTCCTAATATTGAAGGAGTAAGCACGTGCCTTGCGGTAGAAAAAGAAAAAGAAAGAAGATAGCTACACACAAACGTAAGAAAAAGCTTAGAAAGAACAGACATAAGCATAAATAGGATTATACTGCTGCTAATTTGCAAATACGCGGCAGAAGATCTATTTCATAGAAGAGGGAAACTTCTTCGTTCTGTAAAACAGCTAATTCTATTAAAGTAAATCTCCGGTAGTCCAGCGGGGATTTATTTTTTTTTACAGGTATTTTTACTATTGTTTTTTACCTTTTTACGTTATATTTCACTTGTAGAGGTTTGAATGTCTGAATTTTCAATTCTTCCCGGTTTGAAGGATCCGGCAGCGCTGAAGAATCTAACATCTGAAGAGCTGGAGATTCTGTCAGGAGAAATCCGGGAATATATTATAGAAACAGTAAATAAAAATGGAGGTCATATGGCCTCTAATCTCGGTGTTGTTGAGTTGACAATCGCGCTGCATAGGTCTTTTAACTCTCCATTCGATAAAATAGTCTGGGATGTGGGACATCAATGCTACACTCATAAATTATTGACGGGAAGATACAGAGAATTTAAAACTCTGAGACAGACTGGTGGAATGAGCGGTTTTCCCAAAAGGGAAGAAAGTGTTCATGATATTATGGATACAGGTCATGCTTCAACGTCTGTTTCCGCTGCATTGGGTGTTTTGGTTGGCGAACATCTGTCAAACAGCAAAAGTAGAGCCATTGCTGTAATTGGAGATGGTTCATTAACCGGAGGTCAGGCTCTGGAAGCTTTGAATTATGCCGGACATCTTCGAAAAAACCTCATAATTATTCTGAATGATAATAATATGTCTATTGGAACCAATGTGGGAGCTATGTCTTCCTACATGAGCCGGTTGACCTCAACAGAATACTACCTTCATATGAGAAATTTCATTGACAGAGCTGTCAGCATTATCCCTTTTTTCGGGAAATCAATATTGAAATCGATTTACAGGTTAAAAAGGGGAGCGAAAGGGATTATCTTTAAAGAGAATCTCTTTACCGATCTCGGCTTTAAATATATCGGTCCCATAAACGGGCACAATATTGAAAGAATGGAAAAGGTTTTTGAGACAGTAAAAGATTTGAGAGAACCTGTTGTGATTCATGTTCAGACAAAGAAAGGTAAAGGTCTGACAGTTGCAGAAGATGATCCTTCCGGTTTTCACGGTGTTTCTCCTGTTCCGGAAAAAAAGGAAAAAGATTCATCTGCATCAGACAATATTAAATTGACTGATGCCTATGGGATCGCTCTGGTAGAAGCGGCGGAGAAAGATAAAGCTATTGTGGCTATTACCGCTGCTATGACAAAAGGAACGGGTCTTCATGAGTTCTCTATTAAATATCCCGACCGGTTCTTTGATGTCGGTATTACAGAGCCCCACGCTGTCACCTATTCCGCCGGGCTGGCTATTACAGGAAAAAAACCATTTGTATCGATTTATTCTACTTTTATGCAGAGAGCCGTCGATCAGGTCATTCACGATATAGCCATCCCCTCCCTGCCGGTCACTATCGTCATGGATCGGGCGGGACTGGTTCCGGGAGATGGAGAAACTCATCAGGGATTATACGATATTTCATTATTTAAAAACGTTCCGGGAATGACTTTCTTATCCCCTGTGACTTTAAGTGAAATGAAGTATGCCATTGATCTTGCACGAGAGACTAAAGGGCCATTTATGATCCGTTACTCCAAGGAACAGTGTTTTCCTGAAGTTGATTCATTAAAACAGCCCTTTGTTACGGGACGGGGTGTTTTTCTGAGAGAGAATCACGATGCTAAGGAAAAAATTCTCATAATAAGCCTCGGCTCACTATTGAGTGAGGCTGAAAAATGTGCAGATCTTCTCATCGAGAGGGAGATTTATGCAGATATCTACAATATGAGGTATATTGCTCCTGTAGATATTGATTATCTTTTTGAAATAGTGGGTAATTATAACCTTACAGTATTTGTTGAAGATGGTGTAAAAACGGGCGGCTTAGGTGAGCAGCTGGCCGCAAAAATGTTCGAAAATGACAAACATTTTCATTTCAGGTATTTTGGCACTCCCGACAAGTTCCTCGGACAGGCGACACGAAAGGAACTGATTGTTCAATGTGGACTCGATGGAGAGAGTCTCATGAAGAGAATAATTGAGATAAAAAGAAGTTATAGATTTAAAGAGGTTGTAAAACAAGTTAGAAATGATTCATGGCGTTGATCGTGTTAACCTTAAAAAAAAAAGAAATATTACCGGTAGTCATTGAGAGAGTCGTCCTTATATAATATAGACATACCGGACAAATGAGATTGAGAATATATGAAATTTACAGATTTTAATTTTAGTGAAAAATTAGCAAAGGGAATAGCCGGTGCTAATTTTATTGAATGTACACCGGTTCAGGAAGAGACATTTAAATTCCTCTTTGAAGGACGTGATATTTATGCACAGTCCCAGACCGGTACAGGTAAAACGGGTGCATTTATAATAAGCGCCTTTCATCTGATGACCGAAGAAGATGATTTTAAGGGAAAAAAGACATTGGTCATAGCTCCAACCAGAGAGCTGGCGGTTCAAATAGAGAAAGAAGCCGAATTACTTGGTTCAGAAATGGGTTTGACAATTGGATCATTTTACGGTGGGGTCGGTTACAACAGTCAGGAAAAGAAACTGAAAGATGGTTGTGACCTGTTCATCGGAACTCCCGGTAGATTGATAGACTTTGGAAAATCGGGAAAAATCGATTACTCTCAGTTTGGAATCTGTATCATCGATGAAGCTGATAGGCTGTTTGATATGGGATTCCTTCCAGACTTACGGACAATACTAAAGAAAATGCCTCCGAAAGAAGAGCGGAGAACGATGCTCTATAGTGCGACCCTCAGTTCCAAAGTCGGAAATCTGGCATGGGAATATCTGAACAATCCGGGAGAGATCGTAATTGAACCGGAGAATGTCACAGTCGAAGCGATTACTCAGGAGCTCTATCATGTGGGAACAGATGAAAAGATGAGACTTCTTCTGGGCCTTCTGAAAAAAGAAAATCCTGAGACTGCTATAGTTTTTACAAATACGAAACATACGGCTTATGAAGTCTCAAAAAGACTGGAACACAATGGATACGATGCACAATGTCTTATGGGAGATCTTCCTCAGAGTAAACGCCTGAAAATTGTTGAAGATACCAAGGCGGGGAAAGTGAAGTTTCTTGTCGCCACGGATGTGGCGGCACGGGGGCTGCATATTGATGATCTCTCTATGGTTGTTAATTATGACATTCCCGGAGATTGTGAGAATTATGTTCATAGAATAGGAAGAACAGCCAGGGCGGGAAAAAGTGGAAAATCCATATCTCTGGCCTGTGAAAAATATGTCTATGGCCTTCCTGCTGTAGAAAAATATATTGATTTAAAAATCCCTGTAGCATGGGCAACCGATGATCTCTTTGTTGATGACAAGAGTGAAGGTATGAGATTTCATATGCGCGACAATAATAGCAGAGCCAACAGCGGATCCAGAAGGGGTCGGGATGAATCGCGCAATAGATCTGGCGGTAGAGACCGGAATCGGGACAATAGAAATAGAGATAATAGAAATAGAAATAGTGGCAACCAGGATAACAGAAATCGGGATAAGGATCTGAAAAAACAGTATCCCCGTAATAAAAGACCGCTTGAGCAGAGTGAACGAAAGGTTCAGTCTCTTGTTATGGAAGTTTCCGGGAGTGCTGATTTTATTAAATCCTCTAAAACTTCAGATAAACCTGCAAAGCATCATAGACAGGATCGACAGGATAGGAAAAAAGATACAAGGAATCATAGAAAACCTTCATCTGACCGCCTAAAATCAGATCGTCTAAAGAAGAATAGAACAGCCCCGCAGTCAAAAAGACCTGTCAAGGACAGAGTTTCAAGCCGGAACAGCATCGATGACAGGCTGGCTTATTACAGATCCAAATATGGTGAAGATTTTAAAGTTGATGAAAAAACTGTTAAAATGGATAAAGAAAGAGCAAGGAAGAATACAAAAAAAAGAATTGATAAAAAACCGGAAAAGAAATCAGTTAAAAAAGGTCTTTTATCTAAAATATTCAATAAAAAGTAAAGACTCTGGGAATATCCCTATTCACCGGTTCACTAAAAGAAGGGGCTGTCGCAAATGTCCAATCATGGCTTCTATTTTTGCGACAGCCCCTTTTTTATTTTCTGTTTATTTCAAAATCATAAATGCCGCAAACCGACCTGTATTGCCTCCATCAGCCCGATAGGAATAAAAATTATCATTTGAACAACTTGTACAAATTCCTGAAATCTCAATATTGGAGAGAGGGATTCCTGCTTCGGTCAGCTGTTCCAGGTTGGCCCGTTTTAAATTAGCCCGGACAGTCTTTTTTTCTCGGCTTATCACTTCCGGTGAATAATGAAAGCTTCTCTTTATAATTGTTTCAGTCTCTTCTCCTATTTCGAAACAGCAGGAATCGATTGACGGGCCTATTCCGGCAATTAAACTCAGGGGATGACAATTCAGGCTCTCAACCATATACCTAATTGTTTTTAATGTTATCAGTTGAGCTGTCCCCTTCCAGCCGGCATGTATGAGAGCCCCGATTTTTTTTTCACTATCGTAGACCGCTATGGGAACACAATCGGCCACATGAATATTAATCATAATATCCCTGTCTGTGATTATCAGAGCATCGGTATTTCTTATTGATGAAAGATACTCATTCCGTCCGGCACCAATGTCTTCAGGTAGAATCCTATGAATATTGCCACTGTGTGTCTGCTGGGCACAGGTGTACCGGGAGAAGGGAATTTTTTCAGTGCCGCAGAGGAGTTGCCGGTTTTTTATTACCGACTGCTCTATATCTCCACAGTGAAGAGCCTGATTAAAATGACTGAATACCCCACTACTGTATCCACCCATACGACTTGTGAGTCCTATATTGACAGCCTGTGAAAAGGGATCAAATATTTTCCATCTGTATAAAGGTGGATTTTCAGCGGTATTGTGCATATTCTTAAGAATATCACTTAGAATAATAAATGAACAATTTAATAGAGGGGAAGATATGAAAAAAATGGCACTTTTTCTAGCCGATGGATTCGAAGAGGTCGAAGCGATTACTCCGGCAGATTTCCTGAGAAGGAGCGGAGTTGAAGTGATTCTGACAGGTGTAACCGGGAAGTCTGTCACAGGCGCTCATGGAATTAAAATAGAATGTGATAGAGAGGTTTCCCTCCTGGACATCAATGATCTCGATGGAGTTATTATTCCCGGAGGAATGCCCGGGGCGGCTAATGTGGCCAAAGATGAAACAACTATGAGAATCATCAGGGCGGCTCTGGAAAATCAGCTCCTTGTAGGTGCCATATGCGCCGCTCCTGCAGTCGTACTGGGATCTCATGGCTTAATTAAGGGGAGGCGTTTTACCTGTTATCCCGGGTTCGAGAATAGCTTCGCCGGTTCAGTTTTTTCCGATGCCAGAGTTGTCGTTCATGACAACCTTATCACCAGTCGGGGGCCTGGTACTGCAGCAGAGTTTTCAGAACATTTAATAGAGTACCTTTGTGGAAAAGACCAAAGGGATCGGATTCATGATTCTACTATCCAGAAATAGAACTGATTTCTTTTAAGAAGTCTCTCTTTTTTGCCGCTTAACCGGAAAAAATCTCCATTCAATCAGTGAATCTGACCGTTTATTATTTTTTAAATGATATTTGGAGGAAAAAATATACATTGTAAATATCAAGAGACAATATCAATAGACATTAATAATAAAAGTAGTATTGCGGGTAACATTTTATTACTTTTCAATTGTTACAAATTGAGAACGTTAGTTTTATCGCCAAGGAATTAAGTTAATTATGAAAAAAAAGTTTTTGACTCTCATTTTGATGTTTGCATCTATCTTTTTATTACAGGCCAAAGATCTCAGTATTCATGTTGTAGACAGGGATCTCGAACTTCCTCTGGAAGGGGTTCGAATTCTGAATGTTGATAGTGGAGCAGTTGCTTTTACAGATCGATTTGGAGAAGCCCTTATCACTATATCAGATAGCAGTGATCGGGTAGTCATTGTTGCGGAATCTATAGGTTATGAACCTAGAAAGATACTGGTAAAGGATTTTGATAAACCTCTTGAAGTTGAAATGCTGATGGAAGGAATCCTTGAAGGACAGGAACTGATTGTCGAAGAAGAGGCCATTGGAGAGACCGATGAAGAGGTCGGTGTCTCGACTGTTATCGAAAAAGATATGATTCAGTCGGCGGCAAAAATCGGAATAATTGAAGACGTTATGACAGCCATAAAAATCCTTCCCGGGGTTATTTACAGTGGCCAGTTTGATGCTGGTATATCCGTAAGAGGAGGAACTGTTGATGGTCTGACAACTGTTCTTGATGGTTTTGTTGTCAAGTACCCTTATCACTGGGGGGGTGGATTTTCAATTTTCAATCCCAATATTGTTGAATCGGTCAAGTTTTCCTCGGGTATATTCTCTTCAAAATATGGTCAGGCTACAAGCGGTCTTATGGAAGTGAATACAGTAAATCCAAGTGATGGTTTTAAACTGGAAACGATCTCTTCAACTTCGACTCTCGAAATCTTTACTCAGATCCCCATTGGCCAACAGAACAAATTCGGTATTTTCAGTGGTTTCAGGTTGACCAATTACGATCTGATTCTTGGCGCCATGGGTGCTTTTGCCAATGCCACAGATAATGAGAACTTAAAAGCTACAATAGAACCCATAACCCGGGTTCCCTATATTTATGACTTCTATGTCAAAGCATTCTACCGGCCGTCGGACCGTTTTGAATGGTTTGTCAATGGATTTCTGGGGAATGATGGAATCGGGATTGAGAGTGAAGTTGACGAGGAAGAGAATACTATTGGATCGGGTGCCGATTTTAATTATTTAAACAGAGATTTTTTCATCTCCACCAATTTAAAATTTATGCCTGCAGATAATCTGCTTATGACTCTTCTCTTCGGCTATGAAAACTGGAAACAGACTGTCGATATCAAATTATATGAATCGGGAACAAGGAATTATTCAGAGGAATTCATTGCCACATACGGGCCTTCCACAACTTCTTTCACCATAAATACAGAATCAGATTATTCTGATGTTACCTATAAAGAGGGGATTCAGGGACGATTGGATTCGGACTGGTCTATTAATGATAATATAATTTTTCAAAGTGGTCTTGGGGCCTATCTGGATATAGGATCAAGTGAGCAGACTGGTGAAATGTGGTCAATTTTTACAAATGGACCGGTCCCTGAGTATAAAAAATTCACAATAGATCTAGAAACAGATGAAACAAAAGTGCTCAACTCTTTTGCTTATATCAATTTTGATATGGAGCTAATTTCAGATGTCTTACTTTTGGATCTGGGGTGTAGAGTGGACCATACGTATATTCTGGGAGCTGATGATTTTACCCTTAATACCTATCCGGTCCCCGGACCGAGAATGAATCTGACATTTTCTCCCGACACAGAGGGCAATTTTTTCACGGACAATAGCTGGAGTATCGGGGCTGGTTTGTTTTCAAAAACTCCCCTGGTCTCATTTCTCTTAAACAATGAATATGACCTGGATGACTTTGATGTGGAACCTGAAAAAAGTTTGACCACAGTTCTGGGATGGGATACCCACCTGCCTTTGGATTTTCATTTTAAAATTGAAGGTTATTATAAATATATATTTGACCGACTATATGTAAATCTTGAAGAGGACTCTGGAAGTGAAGCTTTAATTCCTTTGATTAAAACAGATGGTATAGGCCATGTCGTTGGTGGGGATCTTCTTCTGGAAAGAAAAACATCCCGTTATTTCGATGGTATGCTCAGTTATTCCTTTGTCTATGGCAAATATTATAACCCCGATACAGGAGAAAATGAATTTGCCAATGATGATGATCCAAGAGGGGAGTGGTATTTTCCTGCTTTCCACAGATTTCATAATCTGAATCTGCTTCTCAATATAAAACCATTAAAATGGTTTACTTTTATGTCGAAATTGAGTTTTGCCACGGGGACCCCCAGGAAAGACTGGGAAGATGAAAAATCAATGTACCCTGCAATAGTTGAGGGAGAATTGGCAGAGTTCTATAACCGCGGTAGCATATATAGCAGTACTCTGAGAATGAACTGGGTACTTGCCCTTGATCTAAAACTCTCGTTTCATAGTTTCAAACCCAATTCCAAGATCGAATGGGAGTTCTATATAGGGATCGAGAATGTATTAGCTCCATTGATGACAGCAATACTACCCAGTGATTCCGTTGATCTTGATAAATGGAATGGTGAAGAAAAAGATGTCCCCGCGGCAGGACTGAACTTCCCGACTCCCAGCATCGGGTTTAAATTGTCTTATTAAGAGGAAGAAATGAGGTTAATGAATAATATGAAAATACAAAAAATAGGAATATTGATTTTCTGCACAATAATATTGTCAGCCTGCACGACTACTGAAACTCTCTATCAATCTGAGAACTCCTTTCTAACGATTAAAGGATCCAGTGGGAAATCTATTGCCTTTCTGACGGAGAAATCAAATAAGCAGGGACTTGTCTGGACTGAACTGACGTCAGTTTTTATACCGGGAATTACCATTAAGGGCAGTCTTGAGAAAAGGGAAGATGGACTTCTTTTTGCCATTGAAAGTGCAGAATTATTCAGCAATTGGAACAATGGATGGACAGAGGCCGTATATGAAGCTTCCGGGACATATGGGTTTAAATCAATCAATGGTTCGGAGCGTGAGTTTCTCTGTAGTGAAGTTGATCAATTTGAATTCTGGGATATCACATATGGGGAGATTCGCTATTATGACACCTTTTATCGTGGAAATGACGGCATTTGGAAAGTGAAGAATCGAATAGACCGGATAAGGGAATTATCGAGATGGCTGAAAGAGGATAAAGGATTCCATTCCATATATGGGGATTTTAAGAAGGATACTCCTTATTCCTCTGCCTTTAAAGATGACATGGAAATATTCCTCTTTCCGGAAAAAAGGAAATTCAGGAAACTGGAAGAAGAGAATAAACTGACCGGAGAATATTATTCGGCTCTGGATAAACCTGAAGTGATAGAATTGAAGGGCCAGAGAAAAAGAGGAAGCGGAATCTACTGGAGAATGGATTATACAAGGGCTGTCTTTCCTGAAGAATTTCATGAATTGAGGAATTCAGGCACTCTCTGGAGAGATTTTGAGGAGGCACCGAGACTATTTTTCAGTCTCTACAATATCGATGCCTTTTTTAAAGAGATGATAAGTGATCAAAAATTTATAAGATAATGATGTTAATAGGAGAACTAAGATGACATTACAGGAATTATTACAACTTGGAGGTTGGGCTGTCTGGCCGTTACTCGTTTTTTCGGTGGCTACAGTCGCGCTCATTATTGAGCGTACAATCTATATATTTTTTCATAATCTGAGAGTAACAGAGACAAAAGAAGCCATTTTGTCATTTCTTGAGCAAAAGGATTTTAATGGAGCTATTGAACATTGTGTCGGAGCAAAAAAACGTCTTATAAGTTCAAAGATTTTTTTAACCGGCTTGCTGGTCCGTTCTCTGGGTGAGCATCGTATTGAGAGATCAATGGAAACAGAAGCCTCCAAGAGAATCAGCGGGTTGGAAAGCGGATTTGACCTTCTTATCGCGATTGGTTCAATTGCCCCCATTACAGGTTTTCTCGGAACCGTTTCGGGGATGATCGGTGCTTTCCAGTCAATTGCCACAGCAGCAGATGTAAATGCCCAGCTTGTTGCCGGAGGCATATTTGAGGCTTTAATAACAACAGCTTTTGGTCTGATCATTGCTATTGCCGCCATTACGGCCTATAACATTTTTGCCCATATTGTGGATAAATTTACTAAACAGCTTGAAGAAGCAGGGGCAGAGATCGTTACGCAAATCCTTTTACTCGATCAAAAGGAAAATCAGAAGGTTGGAGTCCTTTCTTAAAAGATATGAAAATTAATACACGGAAGAAAAAAAGAATCGATATTGCCG
>JAEINM010000055.1 GCA_016342385.1 Spirochaetaceae bacterium
AATAATTTTTTTTAATAAGGTATTCAATTCCTTATCGGAACTGTAATAGGTATCAATCTCATCATGAGTTAATCCTGCAAATTCATGACTCATATAATGAAGCCATCGTTCGTCATTTTCATTTTCAATTACATGTTTCTTACAAAAATAATCCGGCTGAATGGGAAGAGTTCTCTTTTGGGGAAAAACTTTATAGTCATGTACGGCGATTTTTATATCTGATCTAGGTATGCCATGTTTCATAATTTCCTCAACCAGAAAATTTAAGGTCACACCTGAATCAAAGACATCATCGACAAAAAGGACTTTATCCCCATTCCTGAGATACTGAGGATCATAAGTCCAGCCATCTATCATGACATTATCCCTCTTGTGAATATCTGTGTATGATCTGGCTACCACAGCGGCATAAAATACGGGTCTTTCATCTTTCCTGATCATCTTATAGAATTCACTAAAGACATTTCCCATGTAGGCACCGCCTCGCAGGGGAATATATATAACATCAGGTGTGAATCCGCTCTCATAGATCTGTGCGGCCAGTTTCAGGGAATCATTACGTACAGTATCATAAGGTATAAAAACTTTTTCCATATTTCTCCCATTGTTACCTATTTATAATAGTAGATGTTTCCAGTGTCACACCTTCACGAATATAGGTAAAATTCACTTTTGTATCACTGTTTAACAGTCTGTAGAAATCATTGAGATCATAGACTGAAGTCCCGTTTATTTCTATAATAAGATCTCCGGACTTTATCCCGGCTATCTGTAATGGTGTTTTCGGATACACTTCATAAACTACTACACCCTCTTCATTATCGTCAATAGATAATCTGTCGCGTATTTCTTCATTTAAAGGCAGCAGCGTTATTCCGGGCCAGACTGTATTGCCCGTAGATAATTTATCAATTTCATCTTCCGATTCTCGCTTTTCAATTTTTACATTCAGTGTCAATAACTCATTATCCCTGATCAGTTGAAATTCCACTCTTGCACCTGGTGCTATATCGCCGACAAGGTACAGAAGTTCATTGCTGTTTTCTGTCTCCTCTCCGTCCAGTGAAAGAATAATATCACCAGGTATTACACCGCCTTTATAGGCGGGAGAATTTTTAAAGACCTGACTGACAAAAGCGCCTTTTGCCTGTTCCAGTCCCATATTCTCAGCAAATTCTTCAGACACAGTGCTTATTGAGACACCGAGCCATCCATATTCCGGGGATCCGGTAGTCATAATATCATCTATTGCTTTTTTGGCATTATTTATGGGGATGCTGAAACCGAGTCCGATACTTCCCCCCGTGGGTGTGGTAATCCATGTATTGATACCAATAACTTCGCCTCTCAGGTTGACCAGAGCTCCTCCGGAATTTCCCTGATTGATAGAAGCATCGGTCTGTATGAAATCACTGATATTATTATCCGGTCCCTCTTGTCTTCCCAAGGCACTGATAATACCGGAAGTTACAGTTGACTGAAAACCAAAAGGATTCCCCACTGCCAGTACAAAATCCCCTATATAAAGCTCATCGGAATTACCTAATATCCCGACGTCAAGATCTTCATCAGTTTCGAAAGACAGTAGAGCCAGATCTTTCCTCTCATCTGCACCGACCAGCACACCTAGATAAGTGCGGTTGTCGAAGAGTCTTATGGTAATCTCATCGGCATTTCCTGCTACGTGATTATTAGTCAGAACATAGTATGTATTGTTTTCTCTTCTGACGAGTATTCCCGATCCCAATCCCTCGTTACGGAATTGTCTGGGTTCCTCTTTCTTCTCTTCCTGAGAATCATCGCCCTCTTCTTCGGGCCCAAAGAAAAAATCAAACGGGCTGTTTAATCTATCCCTGTTTGTTTCCTGAAACTCTATCGATTCAATTTCAACAACAACAGGAAGAACATCAGCAGCGACTTTTCGATAGGTATTCTGTAAAGATAAGGCACTACTCAAATCTGAGTTAATTGTTGTTTCAGCATATACCGGTTTTATATCAATATCTCTATTATCAATTTTAAGAATTATAAAAGAGGAGATAAAACCCAGTAAAACACTGCAGAAAATCAGAATAAAAGTTCCAATAGTCTTTTTGGAAGGTATTACATTCATTAAAAAATCTCCTATTGTCAATATTTCGTCAAAATCTCTGTATGATCAGCAAATATGGCTACTGTGTGTTCAAAATGAGCTGATAACATTCTGTCTCCGGTTTTTACAGTCCAGTTATCACTGAGAACATCCACATCAGCTGTACCCATATTTATCATAGGTTCAATCGCCAGAATCATCCCCGGTTTAATTCTCGGATTAAAACCACGATATGGGTAATAATTGGGGATTGACGGTTCTTCGTGGACAGCCAGACCTACGCCGTGACCACAGAAATCATACACAATTCCATAACCATAGGGACGAACATGAGTTGTCACAGCTTTGCTGATATCTTTTATTCTATTGCCTGCGACAGCGGCTTCAATGGCTTTATAAAGACTTTCTTCTGTCACTTTTAGAAGTTGACGAGCTTCATTTGGTATTTCTCCCACAGCATATGTCATAGCCCTGTCGCTGAAATATCCTTTCAGCTTAATTCCCATATCTATTCCGATAATATCGCCTTTCTGAAGCTTTGTTGAATCGGGAATCCCATGTATTACAGTGTCATTGATAGAGGAGCAAATTGCACCTGGGAATCCACCGTAACCGAGAAAAGCGGCTGTACCACCATTCTTCAAAATGAAATCATTAGCAATTTTGTTAAGCTCTAATGTTGTTATTCCCTCTTCTATATAGTTTTCAAGAAAATCAAACGTATCCGCGAGAAGATGACAGCACTCTCTTATTCTATTTATCTGATCTATATTCTTTACATTTATCAAAATTTTTGTCCTTAATTTTCTATTATTGGATTTTCCGACTTAATAGAGCGGCTTCCAAATTTTCATTATCCAGCATTAAGGCTTCTTCGAGCTCAATTTTAGCTTTATCCACCTGATTTAAACCCAGGTATGCACTGGCATATTTTGTTTTAATAATGGATAAGTAATGATTATCCATCGAACGACTCCTGCCAAGCAGGTATTCTGCCCTTTCAAGATTCTCTATTGCCTGATGATTTTTATTGTGGAATAACTGGATTACAGAAAGATTATAATAGCTAAACCATGTTTCTTTCAGTTCAATTGATTCCTCTAGAAGGAGTTCCGCCTCATTAAAACCTTTAGACATAGAAAGGCTCAATGCTCTGTAAAAAACAGTCCAGTATGACCGTCCACTATCTCTGTCAAACCGGTCTAGAACCAGAGTAGTTCCCTCCAGATCTCCCACTCCCAGTAAATACCAAAGAAGAAATTCCGCAATTTTTCTGTTAGAGGGATTTTTATTGTATAATTCCCAGATTCTGGCTCCGTATTTCTCGGGAGTTGTAGGAATGGGGAAATGCTCGATATAGAGTAAGTTGGCCTCGGGATCATCGGGGTTATTATCAAGAAATGATTTCAGATATCGTTCTGTGGTCGACCTATTCTTTTCAAACTGATTATTCACCATAGATATGATAAGTTCTTTTTTATTTTCAGGAAAGATTTCAATCCCCTTCTGAAGCATATCCATAGACTGTCTGTATCGTCCCGATTCCTTCAGTAATCTTGAATAATTGGCATACTGATTCCATGAACCTGCGGAGTTTATCATCAGAGACCTGTTATAAAAAGAGGACGATTCCTCGAAATTTCCGGACAACTGAAAAAGATCGGCTAAAATAAGCTGTATAGCCCATTTTTCATTATGATTGAGCAAATCCAGCTGATTGTGATTTAAAAACCTTGTGAGAGCCTGATTGTATTCACCAGCATCAATAGCTATCATTCCGATAGCCTCATCATTGACCCAGGCTCCACTTATGTTACGGACTGTATTATAGGCCTTTTTCACTTCACCATATTTCATGTACAATACGGCTGCATCAAAAAGGAGTTTTTCATTACCTGTAATATCACCGATCTTTTGAAATATGGCGGGATCATCAGCTTCTGTGAGTAGATTGAGAATGTGGGAGAAAGGGTCGGCAATCGTATCTGAAGAGAATTCTGCTGATAGTGCCGCTTCCACTTTAAGGTTGTCATAATATGAACTGGAGATGGATTTTGAAAGGTCCGATGCTTCTTCAAATAGCCCCTGCTGTAATAGAGAGTAGACCTGAAAAGCCCGAATATCTTCGTTTCCTGGATAAATATCAAAAGCCTTTTCTGTGTATTTTCTGAAAAGATCGGAATCTCCAGTTTTTTCTGATAGAATATAGGCTCTTTTAATGATACTGAGCCAGTTTATACTTGTCTTGGCCCGGGAAGAGGCCTTTTTTAGATTTAAAGCAGCTGAACTGTACCCTTCTCCAAGAATCATTCTATCAACATTTTGTAAGTACATCTGAAGTTCCCTGGAGTTATCGGGAAGAATAAGCTCAACATAGTATTTCAGACTATTTTCACTGAGCAGAAATACTGACAGGGACAATGCAAACAAGAGTAAAAAAAGATCTAGAATGATTAATGATTTCCGTCCGGTTATGATGGTACTCCCGCTACTTGGTTTGTGTTCTTCTTATATTATCGAGAACTCCATTAATAAACTTATAAGAATCATCCGTTCCAAAGCTTTTTGCAATTTCTACAGCTTCATTGATCGTGACACCAACAGGGACATCTTCCTGATAATTCATTTCGAAAACCGATGTTCTCAGAATAGCCAGATCAACTTTCGCCAGTCTATCAAAATCCCAATTGCGTATATTTTTGTTAATTACTGAATCTATTTCTTTCAGTTTTTCAACAGTTCCTGCTACCAGTAATCTGGCAAAATTGGCAACCTCTTCATTAATATCTTCTTTTTTCCAGTTAAAAGCGAGTAATTCCTCTATAGAATCATTATTAATGTCCCAACTGTAAATAGTCTGGAAGGCCAGTACCCTGGCCTTTCTTCTAATTCCCATATTCTCTTACCAGCCGAGATTCTGAAGATACATAGTAATTTCAGCATCTTCTCTAAGCTCTTTAACAACTCTTTCAGATACGACCTGGAATAGCTCCTGTTGCTTGTAGGCATAAAGACGCTGACTGATATATTCTCGAACTGTATCAGGTACCATAGGATTTATCTGATCATCGAGTTTAAGAAATTTCTTCTCTATCTGATCAGTCACTTTGACAATATGATATCCTACAGATGATTCAATCAGATCAAAAGATCCATTCGGTATAGCATAGACTTTCTCGACAAATCCGGGTCCAAAGGTCTGTAGAGCATTCTGATCATTTCTTACAAGAAAGCCAATATCACCGGCTTTGACCTTGGTATTCTGATCTTCTGAATATGTCCTGACTCCTTCTTCAAAAGTAATAATGCCATTTTTCATGTCTCTAAGAACAGATTCCGCTTTTTTTCGAATCGGCTCTTTTTCTGTTTCGTTCATCAAACGGGGATTCTGTCCATTATTGACTACTATCGAAAAATAGACATGACTGATCCTCACCATTTCGGGATTGATAAATGTCATTTCCTCTTGTTTATATACATCCTGAATTTCATTCTCAGATGGCTTGGGAATGCTCTGGAAATCACTTCTCCCTTTATCCTGAATATAATTCTGAATCAACAGCTGTTTTTCCAGTTCAGCAAGGTATACGCTGACAGGTTGTTTGGTCTGCTGTTCAATAAGCTGATTAAACTCGGGCTCAGTTAATTGTCGGTTTACACTCTGACTAATCTGAGCAATCCCGTACTGCTTCACCTGAGCAGCAGTTATTCCATAATTTTCCTTTCGTGCAGCCTGAACAACCAAAGCAGAATCTATCATGGAATCCAGAACAGATTGCTTCTCATCTCCTGTAAGAGATCGCTTTGCATTCGCTTCCAGTACTGAAATATTCTGATTAACTCTTTTGGAACTTATAATCTCAGTTTCTGTTAATTTTACAATAGCTGCCGGTTTATCCAGAAGAGACTGACTGTAGAGTGATCCGGTGATCAATATTATCGTTAAAAATAAAATTGTTTTTTTCATAATTATCCTTTAAAAATCCAAATGATTAATTCTATGTTAATAAAACCAGGATTTGTCCTATTAGTAACACTATTTTTTTATTTTATCAATTTATTTACTTATATGCAGCTTTTTTCCAGCCGCTTCGGCTTCCTCAGCGGAATAAATAACGTCTGATATTTTCAGCATCATACCTTCTTTTTCCATCTCTTTCATAAGATTCTTCAGAGATTTTGAAGAGGCAAATCCTTTTTTTCTTACAAAAGCATAGCTTCTCTTTCCCGAAAGCATTCCTGAATTTTTCAGATACGCGGAAATCCTCTCGGAGATACGTCCGCTGAAAAGAGAAACTGAAGAAGTTCCGACAGCAATATACTGATACCCTGTTAGTTTTTTATCTGTATCAGTTTCACCATTTATCAGGTCAACAATGTGATTCCCCTGAGCAATTCCTCTGGCTAATGCTTCAGCTGTTTTTTTTACTTCACTATTACCTGTCTGGAAATACACTACAGCAACTCTCATTTCTTCTCCCATGGGCTGGCAGAAAGATCAAAAATCTCAGGCCGGCACCGGTCTCTGTATTACGCAACAAAAGGGAGTCCTTTAGAGACTCCCTTTATATCAATAGTTAAACTAATTATCAGAAGATGAACTATCTTCCGAGCTGCTATCGTCAAACCAGTTTTCTGACTGTTCCGTAGCTGTGCTTCTTCTGGCTTCACCGAGAACATTTTCATCTTCAGGTGTTCTCACCATATAGGCAAGACCCAGTGAACTGACAATAAAAAGAACACCAAGAACTCCGGTTATTTTCGTCAGTACATTCCCTGATGATGAACCGAATGGCGCTGAACTTCCGCCTCCGAATATACCACCAAGACCTTCGCCCTGGTCATCCTGCATTAAAACTACAATTATTAGAAGGACCGCACTTACTGCAAATAATACCAGTAGTAAAGTTTGAATAATCCCCATCAATATCTCCGAAAAATTTATTTATTAAAATTGACTAGAGAAGCGAATGAATCCGCTGTTAATGCCGCCCCACCTATGAGTCCACCATCAATATTTCCCATTGCCATTAATTCCTTAACATTTGCAGGCTTAACTGATCCACCATACTGAATAATCATTTTCTCTGCGGCATCAGCAGAATACATTTCAGCAATTTTATCTCTGCATGCTTTATGTATTGCATCAGCATCTTCAGGAGTTGCTGTTTTTCCCGTACCAATAGCCCATACAGGTTCATAGGCTATTACTATCTCTGAAAGTTCTGCTTCTGAAATACCGGAAAGACCTTTTTCCAGCTGTTCAAAACAGACCGCTTCAGCTTTTCCCGCTTCTCGTTCCTCAAGAGTTTCACCGATACACAAGTCTACAGTAAGTTTATGCTTTAAGGCAAGCTTAACTTTCCTGTTTATTGTCTCATTTGACTCTTTATAGATACTTCTTCTTTCCGAATGCCCGAGTATCACCATTTCCACACCGAGATCTTTCAGCATGAGGACAGAAGTTTCACCTGTGTGAGCACCTGATTCTTCATCAGACATATTCTGGGCAGCTAAAATGATATTTGTACCTTTCAGCAATTCCGATACGGCCGGAATAGCAACAAAAGAAGGTGCTATGGATACTTTAACTGTACTGTCTTTTACCAATGGTAAGATTTCCTTTACAAGGGCTACTGCCTCGGAAGGAGTTTTGTTCATTTTCCAGTTTCCTGAAATTAAATAATCTCTCATATCTATTCCTATTTCCTTAGTGCCACAACACCTGGAAGCTGTTTTCCCTCAAGATATTCAAGAGAAGCTCCACCACCAGTTGATACATGGTCGATTTTATCTGCAAGGTTAAATTTATTCACAGCAGCGACAGAATCTCCACCACCGACTACTGTAACACCTTTACAATCTGCGACAAAGTTTGCAACTTCTTTTGTCCCTGCTGCAAACTTATCAAACTCGAATACTCCCATAGGACCATTCCATACGACAGTTTTAGCCTCGGCGATTCTCTCTTTTACAGCTGCAATCGTTTTTTCTCCCACATCCATGGCCAGTTTTCCTGCAGGAATGTTAATTTCTGAAATATATACCGCTTCGGCATTTTCAGAAAATTCAGAAGCGACAATATGATCTAAGGGGAGAATTACTTCAACATCCGACTCCTCTGCTTTTTTCAGAAAAGACTTTGCCACATCGAGATAATCTTCTTCAAAAAGTGAATTCCCGATTTCAAACCCCTTGGCCTTCAGGAATGTATAAGCCATTCCGCCACCGATTACAAATGTTGTACACTTGCTGACAAGAGACTCAAGAACACTTATTTTTGATGAGACTTTAGCACCACCGATTATAGCGACAAAGGGCTTTTCGGGATTCCCGAGAACACTATCAAAGAATTTGCACTCTTTCTCCATTAAAAAACCTGCTGCCGACGGGAGATATTTTGTAATCCCCTCTGTAGAAGCATGAGCTCTGTGAGCTGTTCCGAAAGCATCATTGATATACACATCACCCAGTCTTGCCAACTGCTGGGCAAACTCGGGATTGTTTTTTTTCTCTGCTTTGTGATATCTGGTATTTTCAAGAAGCAGAATCTGACCCGGCTTTAAATCTTTAGCCATTTTTTCCACTTCTTCACCAATACAGTCCGGGGCTGAAATAACAGGAACGCCTGCCACTTTGGAGAGATGATCCGCCAGCTGTTTCATACTGAACTGAGGTTCCCTCTCTTCTGAAGGCCTACCGAGGTGGCTCATGAGAATCAATGAAGCACCGTCCTGTTCCAATATGTATTTCATTGTAGGAAGAGCTCTCAGGATTCTGGTGTCATCAGTGATAACTCCATCTTTCAGTGGTACGTTAAAATCAACTCTGACAAGAACCCTTTTATTTTTCAAATCCATTTCTTTTACTGTCTTTACACTCATTTATGTCTCCTATGGTAGATTTATTATGCTAATTTTTCCGCAAGGTCGACAACTCTGGTGGAATATCCCATTTCATTGTCATACCAGGATAATACCTTCACAAAACTTTCACCCTGTTTCATAGTGCTCAGCCCATCAAAAACGGATGAGTGAGGATTCCCCTGAACATCACGGGAAACAATTGGATCTTCTGTATATTGAAGGATTCCTTTCATGGGGCCTTCAGCAGCCGCTTTCATGGCAGCATTAACCTCTTCTACGGTGGGATCCTTTTTAAGTTTTACAACAAGATCCACGATTGAACCAGTCGGTGTAGGGACTCTCATAGCCATTCCATTTAGTTTCCCTTTAAGTTCGGGAATCACTTTGCCGACTGCAGAAGCTGCCCCAGTAGTCGTTGGAATTATTGATAGAGCACAACTCCGTCCCCGTCTCAGATCTGAATGAGGCATATCAAGAATAACCTGATCGTTTGTATAGGCATGAACAGTTGTCATCAGTCCACTTTCAATACCAAACTCATCGTTTAGTACTTTTGCGACAGGACTTAGACAGTTTGTCGTACAAGAGGCATTGGAAAATGCCTCATGACTCAGATCAAGAGTATTATCATTAACACCGAGAACAATGGTCTGATCAATAGTATCTTTTGCCGGTACTGTAAGAATGACTTTCCCTGCTCCGGCTTTTATATGGTCTTTATACCCACCTTTAGGTCCTTCGGCAGTTCTGAACACACCTGTTGATTCCACCACAACATCTACTCCGAGAGAACCCCATGGTAAATCTGCGGGATTTCTTTCTGCAAAGATTTTTATCTCTTTACCATCAACCACAATGGCATCTTCTTTCGCTTCTACTGATTTGTAATAAACACCGTATGTCGAATCGTATTTCAACAGATGTGCAAGAGTTTTAGGGTCAGTCAGATCATTTAGAGCTACGATCTCGATATTAGCTCTTTCCATAGCAATCTTAAAAACATTTCTACCGATTCTACCGAATCCGTTGATAGCTATTTTCATCAGTTACTCCCTTAAATCAATCTAATTTCACAGAATAAATATAGAGAAATAGACAGATAGGGTCAATAGTCAATAGATTTTAAGGAGTTCCCTCTTCAGTGTCTGATTGTAGCCGTAATCCGGTTCGAGAATGATTTCCTGATCATCGGGAATGATATAAATTTCGTCTCCCGGATTAACCAGTTCAAAAAATCCGGGATTCTCCACAGTGCCCTCAGACACCGCTTCGTCAGTGCCTGTAACTGTTAAAATACCCAGCTTATCTTCATCTGCTGCTTCATACCAGGGAGGTTCTGAGATAAACCGGGCTTTCCCTTTCCTTACGACAAGAAAGCGTTTTTCCGGCACTAGACCATCTAAAGCTCCCATATTTATGAGAGCTTTTCCCCCATCGAGATTAATAATACTTCCTCTGTAAGGGAAAAAATTATTAATGAACTTCGCTCCCATCTGGACAGCATCATTCACTTTATTATTACCAGCTCTTAATACAGTGAATGTATCCATCAGTATGCCCGTCCGGGAGAGATACACAGAAACACTCAGAGAAAAAATCCTTTCAGATTCAGAATATTCCAATATGAGATAATAATCTGAATCTGAATTATGGGAGTTTCTATAGGCATCAATATCTATATCAATCAACCGGGGTTCTCTACTCTGAGACAATCTGTCATATTTCTCCAATTCATAATCAAAATACTCTGCAATAATTGTTTCTGATAAGTTGTGATAAGACTGAACATCGGACTTTTTAATATATATATCCAAAAGATACTGATTTTTGAGAAGAGAAAACTGATCTGTTCCCCAGTTATCCGCCAAAGTTCTCTCTTTTAAGTGTTCTATCTGCTTTTTGCGCTTTATAAAATCAGGATCGTCATAACCATTCCATTCAAGAAGATTGAGGATATCGAGATATTTTCCGGGAAATCCCCGTTTCAAATAGATTTCTCCATACTGCATTCGACCATCTATGGCTTCGGGATAGATTCTCAATCCCCGTCTGTATTCTGAGATTGCCCTGTCATAACGGAATAACTGCTCATATTTTTTACCTTCATTGAAGTGATACTGGGCGTATTCTTTTAATTTGGATTCCACCTTGTACTCCATAGACAGTTTCTCGGCAGCCAGCCTGCTTATTTCGTCGTATGGGGCATTTTTTAAAATATAATCATAATTGTGAAGACTTTCTGTAATACGTCCGATCCTGCTGTAGGATGTTGCAAGAAGATAGCGAAGCTGCAGATTGTCCCTATTATATTTCAGCTGTTCCTCCAGAAAATCGACCGATTTCCCGGCATCGTTTTTTTCAAGATAGATTTTTGCAAGAAGGGGACGCACAACATCAGAATTATAATTGATGGAAAAAAGTGCTGCGCAATTTTCTTCTGCTTTGATTAAATCTCCACTCCTATAGTAGTGTTCCGCTGCTGCGAGTTTCACTTCTGGATCATATGAGTAATACTGATTCAATGTCCCCAGAGTTTCACGGCCTTTTGTATATTCTCCTGAGGAATCATATAGCAGCAGGAGAGATAAAAGAGCTCTTTTACTTTCGGGAGAAATAGTCAGACTATTGTTATACTTTATTTCAGCTTCTGTATATCGATTTTGAATAAGATCTATTTCAGCTATCCCCAGATGAGCTGAAAGATTGTACGGTTCTAGAGTCAGAATGGATTTAAAGAGATCGTAGGCTTCATCCATTTGCCCTAATCCGACTTTAATACGACCTTCCAGGTTGAGATATTCAAGATTATCTTTTGATAATTGTTTTGCCAGATCAATATAAAAATAAGCGGCATCGTATTCTGCCAGTCTGAAATATGCCTGGGCCATGCCAAAAAGAGACTGGTGAAAACGGGGATTCATCTCAAGGGACTTCGAATAATATTCCAAAGAGCTATAAACATCATCTTCATTCATCTTCTGTTCACCCAGACGATTATATTCAATAGCCGACTGAGAGTATAAGACTATTGGCAGAAATATAAATATCAGGATAGAAAAACGTGACATAGGTACTCCTGTGAATCAGTTTTCTTTTTTAACTACTTTAACCGTATTAATTTTATGGCCATTCATATTCTGAATGATAAAATCGACATTTCCATAGGAGATTTTTTCAAAACGGACCGGGATTTTACCGAATAAGTCAAAAACAAAACCGCCTAGTGTATCAAAGTCATCGTCGGAAATATTCATATCTAGTTCTTCATTAAAATCTTCAATATTCACTCTGGCATCACAGAGATAAATACCATCGCCAATAAGGAGAATATCTTCATCTTCATTATCAAACTCGTCCTGAATATCACCGACGATTTCCTCTATTATATCTTCCATGCAGACAATCCCGGAAACTCCGCCGTATTCATCAACGGCAATAGCAATATGAACTCTTCTGTGCTTAAATTCTTTTAAAAGTGAATCGAGTTTCATACTTTCCGGTACAAAATAAGGCTTTCTGATTATATCACTCATTTCAATTTTCTCTTTAACCACTATTTTTGAGAAAAGGTCCTTTACATAAAGAATACCGATAACATTATCAATAGTTTCCTTGTAGACAGGGAATCGGGAATGACCTGTTTCAATAAGGATTTTATACAGTTCCTCCTCATTGATCTCATCTGAAATGAAGACAACATCTATGCGGGGAACAATGACTTCTTTAATCGTTGTATCGGATAATTCGACAATACCTCGAATCATATCCTTTTCCTCTATGTTCAACTCATTTAGAGTGTCACCTGCTATGACTGATGCATCTTTGCTTTTGAAAAATTTATTTAAGAATTTCATTTGTTAAAAAATTTTCACCTCTGTTAATTCATCCATTAGTTTTTCCTGTAATATGAGCATTTTCTGTTCGGGAGAATTATCACTGTGATCCAGACCCGTTAAATGCAGCATGCCATGTATGAGAAGTCTTTTTAACTCTTCATTCTCCCCTACTCCAAAATATTCGGCATTTTCCCCTAAAGTTTCGAGAGATATTATTATATCACCGGCATTATGCCTTTCTTCTTTATGAATAAAGGGCAATGGATTATCATCCTGAGCAAAGGTCAGTACATCTGTAGCACTGTCCTTACCTCTATAATCCAGATTGAGTTTATGAATAAATGCATCATCACAGAATGTTACTGAGAATTCCCAGTTTCTGATTTCCAATTTATCAAGAAGTATTTTCAGAAAAGACTGCACACTAGTCAACCACGAAGGTTCGGGAATATTTTCAGTGAGTACATCCACATTATTCACGGTCAGAATCCTTTTCCCTGTTCTTCTGCTCATCGGGATATTCAATCCTCGTATGGAAATGACCTGCCAGAACATGAACAAATGAATTTTTTACAAACTCCATATCCTTAAAAGTAAGAGAACAGTCGTTTAATTCACCATTGATAAACTTATCCATGATTAATTCCCATACATATTTTTCAAGTTTAGCGAGAGAAGGTTTTTTCAAGGTTCTTGTGGCAGCTTCAATAGTATCTGCCAACATGACTATAGCCGCTTCTCTGGTCTGAGGATTAGGGCCTGAATAAGAGAAATCATCTTTATTTACCTTTGTATTCCCTTTTTCTTTCATCGCTCTATCATAAAAATATTTCATAGTGGATGTTGCGTGGTGTTCTGCGATAATGTCTATCACCTCACGGGGGAGGCTGAGATCATGACCTTTCTCTATGCCTATCTTTACATGGGCTTTCAGGACTGCTGCCGATAATGAGGGTTTCATATCATCATGTTTATTGGTATCTGTCTGGTTTTCAATAAAATACTCTGATTGATCAACTTTTCCTATATCGTGATATAGACCACCGACTCGTGCCAGCAGCGTATTGGCTCCAATCTCCTGACAGGCCATTTCTGCAAGATTGGCAACATTCATTGAATGAATATAGGTGCCGGGTGCTTTAGCAAGCATGTTTTTTAAGACAGGAGCATTGAAATCCGATAGCTCGATCAGTCTGAACCTGGTTCCCGACTTCATCCAGTGTTCCAATACGGGAAGTAAGCCAAGTGCTAATATACCACTGATAAAGCCGTTAAAAAACATGGCTATAGTACCCCATAGAATAATAAAACCCTCTGGTCCGACTATTAACTGATATAAAACAAAAAGAAAAGCCTGATATAAACCCTGGACTAGACCGGCACGGATTATATCTATTCTTTTTTCCGCACCTTCAATAATAATACAGCCGGTTATACCGGAAAATAGGGAAATGAGAAGAAATTCCAATTGAAACCCGGAAATATAAA
>JAEINM010000056.1 GCA_016342385.1 Spirochaetaceae bacterium
GTAAAGGATTTTTACACAACGCTTTTTTTTGTAAAAATAGCTTGTTAAATGCCAATCTTCGAGAGAAAATGTATGAAGATAATACAAATACAAATTTCAACGGAGGAAATTTTATATGGACAAGTTTTTTAAACTTACTGAAAAAGGCACTAATGTTAAAACCGAGATTATTGCCGGTGTAACCACTTTCCTGACTATGGCATACATCCTTGCGGTAAACCCGGGGATCCTGAGTGCCACAGGTATGGATGCCGGTGCGGTCTTCACAGCGACAGCACTGTCTTCACTTGTAGCAACTTTAGTTATGGCTCTTGTCGCCAACCTTCCTTTTGCCCTGGCCCCGGGAATGGGATTAAATGCATTTTTCGCATTCACAGTTGTTCTGGGCATGGGAAAATCATGGCAGTTTGCTTTAACAGCAGTCTTTCTTGAAGGTATTATTTTCATTCTCCTGACACTGTTCAATGTAAGGGAAGCCATTATCAACAGCATCCCCATGAATATTAAAAGAGCTATCTCTGTGGGTATCGGCCTTTTTATCGCCTTCATCGGTTTTCAGAATGCCGGTTGGATTGTCGATAACCCCGCCACTCTTGTCGGTCTGGGAAGCCTTTCCAGCGGCCCTGTTCTGGTTGCAATAATCGGTCTTGTTGTTATCGGGATTCTTCATGCCTTTAAAGTAAAGGGATCCCTTTTAATCGGTATCCTTATCGCCACAATCGCCGGGATTCCCCTGGGTGTTACCAACCTGGAAGGTTTTCGTCTGTTTAGCGCTCCCGCCTCTCTTTCTCCCATATTATTCCAGTTTGAGTGGAGCAGTGTTTTCACTTTCGAAATGTTTGCTGTCCTATTCACATTCCTGATGGTCGATATGTTCGATACAGTGGGAACACTTGTCGGTGTATCAACTAAAGCGGGAATGCTCAGTGAAGATGGAAAAGTTCCCCGTGTAAAACAGGCCCTTCTCGCCGATGCAATCGGAACAACAGTTGGAGCATGCCTGGGAACAAGTACTGTAACAACCTATGTTGAAAGTGCTGCCGGTGTTGAGGAAGGTGGTCGAACCGGTTTAACAGCCCTGACGACAGGAATTCTCTTCTTACTAGCCATATTCTTCTCTCCCTTATTCCTGGTAATTCCAGGTGCGGCGACAGCTCCTGCTCTTATTATGGTTGGTCTGTTTATGATGTCTCCGATCAAAGAGATAGAATTGTCTGAAATAACAGAATCTCTACCGGCCTTCCTGACTATTATTATGATGCCCTTAACTTACAGTATCTCTGAAGGTATATCTTTTGGTATTCTCAGCTATGTCATTCTTAAAGTGGCTTCTGGAAAAGCAAAAGATGTCAGCATTATGACTTATATAGTAGGAGCGATCTTCCTGCTGAAAATTATTCTCGGTTAAAGGGAATAAACTGATTTGAAAGAAGCTGTTCCCGAAAGGGAGCGGCTTTTCTTATATAGGGTTATTTTTCTTCTACAATAAGGCTGTCTATGAACAGCGAGATCAGTTTGATGGAGTTTTCAGGAACAAAACTATCGAGAAGAACCATTTGAAAGGCAAATGATTCGATCATGGCAAAAATCTGGGCAACCGTTTCCGATACGGGAAGATCCTTGAACTCGCCCACGCGCTTTCCCTGATTAATCAGAACAGAAAAGAGATAATGGAGGCGAACTGTTCGCCTTTTGATATTTTCAGAATAATCACTTCCCCTTCGTTTCATCTGAAAGAGAAAATCGACCAGGCTGATAATAAAGGGCTTGTTGTAATAGCTTTTTTTTATGACATCGGCACAAATATTTTTCAATTTATCCTGATAAGAAAGGTTTTTATCTTTTGAGATAGTCTTGTATTCAGAAAAAAGGTTTTCTGTTACGTGTTTTATGGCAAACTGGAAGATCTGCTCTTTATCCTTAAAGTACTGATAGAGAGTGGGTCTTGAGATTTTACAGACATCTGCAATATAGGACAGATTTGTATTCTGAAATCCTTTTTGAGAGAAAATCAGTAATGACTGTTCCAGAATCTCCTGCTTCCGAATTTCATGATCTATTATTTTTGGCATATATCTACTTTCCTTTTCAAGTAAATGATTATGTCAAGGAGGCTCCATAATAAAATGAAGCCCCCTCTGTGGTTTTTAAAGGGAAACATAATTTCTTTTTTAGTAGTAACCGGAAACTCCGGCTCGATATACATACTATTTGTGAAGTAAAAAATTACACTTTTAGTCTTCTAAAACCACATCTTTGCCATAATCGATTCCTTCAACATCAAATCCATGAAGCTGAAGAAAATCTTTTCTATATCCTTCAATATCTGTCACTTCTCCAAGGGTTTCCGTAGAAACTTTTCCCCAAAGCTCAGATACTTCGGCCTGAACATCATCCCTCATTTCGAGGTCATCGATCCTGATTCTTCCCTCAGAATCGACTGGTGTCTCTCCGTCGACATAAAGTCGCTCATCGTAGAGTCTGTAGATCTGCTCCATACATCCCTCATGAATCCCCTTAGGCTTCATAACTTTAAAAAGGATGGATATATAGAGAGAGACGACAGGTATATAGGCGCTGGCTCTGGTAACAAGAGCTTTGTTTACAGAAACAAAGGCCCTGCCCCCTTTCGCCTTGAGCTGCTCATCGATTTTAAGTCCTGTTTTTTCAAGATGCTCTTTTGCCTTACCAATTGTTCCATTTCTATAAATGTCTGCCGTCACTTCAGGACCGATATAGGAATAGGCAACAGTCTTTACATCATCTGATAGAACTCCGGCTGCAGCGAGTGTGTTGATCCAGATTTCCCAGTCTTCTCCACCCATAACCTTAACAGTATTTTCCACATCACCTTCTTCTACAGGATCAATGGAAACATCTTTTACAAGCTCTTTCATAAAATCAACGCTTTTCGCGGTGAATCTTTCACCAATAGGCTTAAGGACTGATTTATGTAGAATCCCAGTGACAGGATCTTTTCTGACAGGAGAAGCCAAACTATAAATAACAAGATCGACTTTACCCATATTCTTTTTTATGAGATCGATGACATCTTCTTTTATCTCATTGGAAAAGGCATCGCCATTGAGAGTCTGGGAGTAAAATCCGGCCTCTGTAGCCACTTTGTCAAATTCCGCATTATTGTAATAACCGGGAGAACCGGTTTTTTTGGCAGTCGGAGTTTTTTCAAAAGAGATACCGATGGTATTGGCACCCGATGAAAAAGTCGCTGCGATTCTCGAAGAAAGACCGTAACCAGTAGAACAACCAATAATCAGAGCATTCTTAGGACCTTCAATTTTTTTTTGAGATCTGGTCCACTCTATCTGCTCTCTAACCATAGCAGCACATCCTTCTGGATGAGTTGTCAGGCAGACATTATTTATTATCATTGGCTTTACTTTGATTGACGCCATTACATCTCCTCTTTTGATCCGGTGATACACATCCACGAAGCTTCCGCAGCCATTTCATCACCGACAAAAGCTTTGCCGCTCTGTTTTATCATCCGTCCGGAGACTCTGTCATTTGAGATTTCGAATCTCACTTCATCTCCTGGTCTGACCTGTCTTCTGAATTTCGCTTTTTCAATAGTGGCCAGAAAGAAAAGTGCTTCGGAATCCATCGTTTCAGCCTTTTTAAGACCGGCTCCGCCGCACTGGGCCATAGATTCAACGAGAATGACTCCCGGTACTACGGGATAATCGGGAAAATGTCCTTTAAAGAAATATTCCTTATCTGTGTATAATCTATAGCCGATTATTTCCTTTTCATTTGTCACTTCAATTCTGTCTACATAGAGAAAAGGGTCTCTATGGGGAAGATATTTTTCCATTTCATTCATATTTACTAATCCTTATATCTTTGAATAATTATAGCACCGTTATGTCCGCCGAATCCCAGGGAATCGGAGAGAACCGTGTCAATTTTACCTGGTACGACTTTGTTGGGCACATAGTCGAGATCACATCCCTCATCGGGGGTATCAAGATTATATGTTGCCGGGAAAATGTTATTCTGAATTGCCAGTACTGAAATAATAGCTTCCAGTCCTCCCGCTCCTCCAACAAGATGAGAGGTGAGAGATTTTGTAGATGACACTTTCAATTTATAAGCATGATCCCCAAAGGCTGTTTTTATGGCTTTTGTTTCAATGGGGTCATTTGTTGGTGTCGAAGTTCCGTGGGCATTAATATAATCGACATCCTCCGGTTTAATTCCCGCATCGTCTAAGGCATATTGCATACAACGAGCCATTCCGGCCCCCTCAGGATCGGGAGCGGTTATATGTCCGGCGTCACAGGTAATTCCATAACCGGTGATCTCCGCCAGAATTGTGGCGCCTCTTTTTTTGGCATGCTCCAGTTCTTCCAGAACCAGGATTCCAGCCCCTTCTCCCAGAATAAATCCATCTCTGTCTTTATCAAAAGGACGACAGGCTTTCAGAGGTTCATCATTTCTTGTGGAAAGAGCATGAATTTTATGAAATCCCGCAGCAGCCAGTTTTGTAATGGCCGCTTCGGTTCCACCTGTAACAATGATATCGGCCTGATTACATCTGATGGAATTTAATGCCGCTCCTATGGCATCTGTACCGGAAGCACAAGCTGTCGCCACAATGTAGCAGGGACCTTTCAGACCAAATTCAATGGCGATATTCCCGGCTCCCTCATTGGTGATCATTTTGGGGATAGTCATGGGAGAGATTCTGCCCGGACCTTTCTCGATAAGATCTTCCGTCGATTCCTGCACGACTTCAAATCCACCAATCCCATTTCCAAGAATGACTCCGGTTCTAAAAGGATCAAAAGATCCCTCTTTCATTAATTCGGCTTGTTTTAATGCCTGATGGGCGGAGGCAACGGCAAATTGTGTGAAAAGAGCCATTTTCCTGGCATTTTTCTTATCAATATACTGGGAGATATCAAAATCCTTGACTTCCCCGGCAATCCTTGCCCCGTATTCAGAGATGTCAAATCTTGTGACCGGACCAATTCCCGATCTACCGGTTATAAGACCTTCCCACGTTTCTTCGACATTCTGTCCAATCGGGTTAATAGTACCCATTCCTGTTACAACAACTCGTCTTTTCATCTAAAACTCCTACATTGCCATTCCACCGTCAACGCTGAGCACTTGACCGGTTACATAAGTAGACAAGTCGGACCCCAGAAATAATGCCATATTGGCGATATCTTCCGGTTGTCCGAGCTCCTGCATGGGTATCTGGGAAATAATGGCGTCTTTCTGCTTGTCATTGAGTTTATCAGTCATGGGGGTAACGATAAATCCCGGTGCGATAGCATTGGCTCTGATTCCCCTACTGCCAAATTCTTTGGCCAAAGTTTTCGTTAGACCGATAGCTCCTGCTTTTGAAGAGACGTAATTGGCCTGACCGGGATTTCCAATAATACCGACAACTGATGCCATATTGATAATGGATCCCTTGATTTTACCTTTAACCATGGCTCTGACTATGGGTTTTGAAATATAAAACATACTGGAGAGATTTACCTTGAGAACCAGATCCCAGTCCTCAGGTTTCATGCCGAAAATAAGACCGTCTTTCGTGATTCCCGCATTATTTACAAGAATATCGATCCCACCGCTTTTCTCAAGAATCCGTTCTACTGTTTCTGTCATCTGTGCCGCATCGGCAACGTTCCCGAGAAACAGCTCTAATGTTCTTCCTTTCTCAGCGGCAAGTGCTTTAAGAGAATCGAGATCTGCTCCTTCATCGAGAGAGATAATATAAATATCCGCACCATTATCAAGATATTTTTTGACAATTTCCATTCCGATTCCCTGAGTTCCACCTGTAATTAACGCTTTTTTTCCTTCTAATAACATATTCGCCTCCAATTATTTTCCTTTTTTTACCAGCGCAAAAGATTTCCGCCGTAAGCCAGACCGGCTCCAAAACCGACCGTAAGAATCAGGTCTCCTTTTACAAGTAGTCCTTTTTCATCCATCTCATTAAGAGCTATGGGTACAGTCGCAGCAGAAGTATTCGCAAATTCCTCAATGTTGAGAAAAAATTTATTAAAATTCAGTCCCAGTCGCTTGGCTGCGGCCTGAATAATTCTTTTATTTGCCTGATGAGGTACGATGTATTTCAAATCATCTTCTGAGAGATTGTGCTTCTCCATGAGGATTCTGACGACATCCGCTACAGCTCTAACAGCAAAATTGTACACGTTTCTTCCATCCATATAGATAAATGAGTGGTCATCTACAACCTGTCCGGCGATAAGAGGATATTTGGAACCACCTTTATGAACCTTCAAACATTCAGCTCCGCTTCCCTCTGATCTGAGAAAACTGTCAATGATTTTTGAATCATCACTGACCGATTCTGTCAGAATAACCGCGCCGGCCCCATCTCCGAAAAGTACACAGGTATTTCTGTCTTCCCAGTTTAAATGGGAAGTGAGTTTTTCCGCACCCACAACCAGAACTTTTTTCATGCCGCCGACTATAAGAGATCTTCCGACTTCCAGACCGTAAATAAAACCGGTACACCCCTGATTCAGGTCAAAGGCACCGGCATTTTCCGCGCCGAGAAGTTCCTGCAAAATACTTGATGATGCTGGAAATGTTTTATAATCCGGTGTACTACTCGCAAAAATGACACAATCGAGATCATTTGCCTTAATCCCGGCTTTCTCTATAGCTATTTTTGAAGCTTCAAATGCTATAGACGTACAAGTTTCTTTTTCTGAGGCAATATATCTGGAACCGATCCCCGTATGAGACATGATCCATTCATCTGAAGTATCAACCTTGTATATATCAGCCAGAGCATCATTGGTCACCCTGTTTTTAGGTGTATAAGCTCCAACGGAAAGAATTTCAACCGCCATTCAATATCCTCCGGATTTGATGATCTTTATTGTTAACACTTTCTAATAAAATGTCAATAATAACACTTGAACCCTTAAATGTTATTAACAGAATAATTCAAAATATTCTAATAACTATGTTTTTTTTATTAATTGATGATAAAATTGCCTTCTATGGATGCAGCGGTACTGGCGGGAGGACGTGGCTCCCGAATGAACTTCCGGGACAAATCCCAGCTAACCTACAGGGGAAACACATTTCTAAACACAATAGTGACCACTCTGAGAAAATTTAACAGAATTCTGATTATCTCCAACAGAGATAAAACCACTTTTCCCGATATTCATATGAACGTCTACAAAGATATCATCAGTGATATCGGACCTCTGGGAGGGATCTACACAGCACTGAAAAATGCTGCAAGTCAACAGATCTTTGTTACCAGCTGTGATATGCCTCTAATAAAAGAGGAACATATCGATACAATTTGTGCATACAGTGAATATGATATAGTCATACCCGTATACAAGGGTAAGTACGAAATGCTCTTTGCCCTCTATTCAAAGAACTGCCTCCCCCAGATAGAAAAACTGATCGGAGAAAAACAATATAAGCTTACAGGACTTTTTGAGGATAAGGGCCTGAAAGTGAAAAAAGTACCTGTTGATCAGAAATTTATTGCCTCTCTAAAAAACATAAACACCGAGCAGGATTACTCAGTATTAACAGAAAATATTCATAAGAAATAGATCTGCTTTACAACCATAATATCCATGGTATAATTCTTGGAAAGTTTACACTTTTTGGTCTTTTGTAAATAAAAAAATTAAATTTTCGCGCAGTATCAAACTGCACTTTTTAATTATTAACAATACCATAATCAATTACTGGAGGATATGATGGGTCTGAATTTAGTGGTTCTTGTAAAACAGGTACCAGACACTCAAAACATTACCGGCGACGCCATGAAAGAGGACGGGACAGTAAACAGGGGAGCGCTTCCAGCGATATTTAACCCCGAAGATCTCTATGCTCTCGAAGCGGCTCTAAGGGTAAAAGAAGAGGTGGCGGGATCTCAAGTCCACGTTATTACGATGGGGCCACCGGCGGCCGAACAGGTTCTGAAGGAATCTCTCTATAGAGGGGCCGATACTGTAGCCCTGATCACCGACAGGAAATTTGCCGGAGCCGATACCCTGGCAACATCTTATGCCCTGAAATGTGCCATTGAAAAAATAGGCAAATACGACATTGTTTTCTGTGGACGGCAGGCTATTGACGGAGATACAGCTCAGGTTGGTCCCCAGACCGCCGAGAAACTGGGAATCAATCAGATTACCTGTGTTTCCACCATTGAGCAGATTGATGAAGACTCTCTAATTGCCAGAAGGTCTATTGAAGGCGGTTTTGAAATTGTAAAATCCGCCTACCCTATCCTTGTCACTATGACAGATGAGGGACATGCCCCCAGAACATCTTCTGCCATTAAAGTGATGACATACAAAAACACGAAAGCGGGAGATAAAGAGATCCCTCTATGGAATATTGATTTCATCGGTGCTGATGTAGAAGCATGCGGTCTTAAAGGTTCACCTACTAAAGTTAAAAAAATTGAATCGGTTGTTCTCAAATCAGAAGAACTGCAGATGGTCGAAAATACAGATGAAGGCATCAACAACCTGATGCACACTCTCATCACAGATCACACATTAGGATAGAGGAGAACAGATAATATGAGTAACAATATTTGGGTATTTGTTCAGCAGGACGACGGTAAAATAGCCGATGTGAGCCTGCAGCTTGTGAGCAAGGCAACTGACCTGGCAAAAGACTACAATAAAAAATCAGGCGGTAATGCGAAAGTTGAAGCGGTCTTAATGGGAGACAAAGTTAAAAATCTGGCCGCTGAAGTGATTCAGTACGGAGCGGAAAAAGTATTCTGCATTGAAGATACCAGACTGAAAAACTACACTCCCCTTCCTTATACAAAAGTGCTTGTGGAACTGATTAAAGAGCAGGAACCGCAGATTATTCTCTACGGTGCAACGACTACGGGTAGAGATGTGGGACCAAGAGTCGCCTCGGCCTTAAAAGTTGGATTAACAGCGGACTGTACTGAACTGGAAATCGGGAATTATGAGTCCCGGGGAGAATCTTTTGAAAACATCCTCTATCAGATCAGACCGGCATTCGGTGGAAACATCGTGGCAACCATAGTCGCACCCGAGAAAAAACCTCAGATGGCGACAGTACGTGAAGGTGTCATGAAACTCAATAATCCCGATCCCTCAAGAAAAGGGGAAATAGTGGATGTGGCTTCTGTCGTAGAGGACTCCGACTGCTTGAGTGAGATTATTGAAAGAGTGAAAAAAGAAAAATCCGTCAACTTGACAGCTTCACAGATAATCGTTTCCGGTGGGATGGGCGTAGGAACAAAAGAGGGCTTTGACCTGATAGCCGATTTCGCGAAAACAATCGGTGCCGATGTCGCCGCTTCAAGAGCAGCGGTTGATGCGGGATTTATAAACAAAGATCACCAGGTCGGTCAGACCGGTGTGACTGTTAGACCAAAACTGTATATTGCCTGCGGTATTTCCGGAGCCATTCAGCACAGAGCCGGTATGGATGAGAGCGCAAAGATTATTGCCGTAAACAATGATCCCGATGCTCCCATATTCCAGATTGCTCATTATGGTATCGTCGGAGAAATTGGCGATGTCATCCCCAAACTAAAGAAAGCCTTCATGGCAAAAGCATAAGGAGCCTGATTTATGGGAAACTTTTTACACGATAATGAAGATATTCTGTTCCATTTAGAACACTTAGACCTCGATAGAGTCATCGAGCTGAAAGAGATGGGTTTTGCCGATAAAGACAGCTATGCCCATGCTCCTCAAAATATTGAAGATGCCAAAGATTCCTACATGAAAGTTCTCGATATTGTCGGAGAGCTCTGTGGAGATTACCTGGCCCCTCAGGCATCAGAAATTGATGAAGAAGGAGTCAAACTAATCGACGGAGAAGTTCAGTACGCCAAGGGAACCGCAGAAGTACTAGACCTCTTTGCCAAGGCTGATCTTATGGGATTCGCCCTGCCGAGAAAATACGGCGGACTGAATATGCCGACCACCATGACAACTATTGCCGCAGAAATGGTTATGAGAGCTGACGGTTCTTTCCTCAACTTCGGTCTTCAGCAGGATATTGGAGAGACGATTAATAAATTTGCCTCAGAAGATCAGAAAATGGAGTTTCTTCCGAAACTCTGTACGGGAGAACACGGTTCTTCCATGATCCTCACGGAACCCGATGCAGGTTCCGACCTACCCGCTGTAGCTCTCAGAGCCTATCAGGATAAAAACGGCCAGTGGTTTCTTCACGGAGTTAAGAGATTTATCACCAATGGAAACGGAGAGATCGGACTGGTTCTGGCCAGATCTGAAGACGCCAGCGGAGCAAGAGGTCTGTCACAGTTTATCTACAAAAGAGATGATAAAATGGTTATCCGTCGACTGGAAGATAAACTGGGGATTCATGGTTCTCCAACCTGTGAGCTTCAGTTCAATGATGCTCCCTGTGTATTGATGGGCGAAAGAGGCCGTGGTCTGATAAAATACACCATGTGGCTTATGAACAGTGCCAGACTGGGTATAGGAGCACAGGCTGTGGGTATTGCCGAAGCAGCATACAGAGAAGCTGATAAATATGCCTCTGAAAGAGAGCAGTTTGGAACAGATATCCGAAGTATGGTACCTGTCTATGAAATGCTGACAGAAATGAAAGTCGCTATAGAAGCGGGAAGATCTCTTCTCTATGAAACAGCAACAGTTGTTGATATTAAAGAGGGTCTTGAGCACATGGCGGAAGCTCATCCTGAAAAAGCAAAAGAGCTGAAAAGCGAAATCAAAAAATACACAAGACTGGCCGGTCTTTTAACACCAATGGTTAAAGCCTACAATACAGAGATGTGTAATAAAGTAGCTTATGACGCCATCCAGATTCACGGTGGAACCGGATTTATGAGAGAGTTCAACGTCGAGCGTCACTCAAGAGATGCGAGAATCACCAACATCTATGAGGGAACGACTCAGCTGCAGATTGTTGCCGCTATTGGAGGAGTTACTTCGGGAACTGCCATGGATCTGATAAATGAGATGAATGAGGCGGATTTCAGCTTTATGGGAGATTCCTATAAACTAGTTCTTGAAGCCAAAGAAAAACTGGCTGAGACCATTGCTCTGGCTAAAGCATCTGACAATAAAAACTTCATTACCTACCACTCGAGAAGACTGGTTGAAATGGCAATAGCGCTTATTCAGAGTTACTTACTGATGCGCGATGCCCGACATAGCGACAGAAAGAAAAAAGTCGCCCAGCTGTTCATTGAAAAAACAGCTTCTCTTGTGGAACATCACAAACACTTCATTACTGATGGTAGAGCTGTACTGCTGGATCACTACAAAGATATTATCGGTTAGTATTGACTGCAAAAATTTACGGGACTGCTTTCGGGCAGTCCTTTTTTTTATACACAGCCATGAAAAAATGAGGGGAATCAGATTAAGGGACATTTAAACAGATAGGGCGTATAGAGAAAAGAGAGGGTTATAAAAAGGGGTTTTCCTTACTCCTGTCATATTCCATCAGCTTCTTGTAAACGAGTTGAGTGATATCTTCATCGAGATTCTGGCTCCTATCCAGGAATTTATCAGCAATAAGATGGCTGTCAAAATAGCCGTCTGCTACTAAAATCGGACTCCTGTTCGCCATGGGACTGCTTTCACCCGTATCGATACTGCTGTGAAGATACCCACTGCTGTGGCTCCAGGTTAGGGAGTGTTCATCGTATTTTTTATTGTAACAGAGCTGGAATCCTATAAGATCGTGATCTTTTTCTCCATACCAGATAAATAAATCAAAGTACTCGTCGGAAAAAAGTCTTCGATATCCATCTTTTTGCTGACTGACATTTAAGGATTCTTTAAGCATATCCATTCTCCCCGCTATAATATTATTCATTCATTATAACGTAAAAGGTTCTAAATTCATAAGAATTTCTCATTAATATTCAGAGGGAAGACCTGTAAGAAAAGCTGAATAGAAAGCTTTTTTTTGAATTGAAGGGCGATAGTGTTTTCATGTATACTGCCATAAAATACGATGTATAAAATCTCTAAATAACAGCAATTGAGGTATAGCGATGAAATATGTAATAGTGCTCGGCGATGGAATGGCAGATCGACCAATAAAGAAACTCCAGGGAAAGACTCCTCTGGAAGTGGCGGACAAACCTCATATAGATTCCATAGCCAAAGCCGGTAAAAGTGGTAAATTGAAGACAATTCCCGAAGATATGCCCAAGGGGAGTGCTGTGGCCAATCTCGGTGTCCTGGGATACGATTCTCACCAGTTTTTTCAGGGGAGAGGAGTTCTGGAAGCGGCCAACATGGGAATACATTTAGATGAAAATGATCTGGCGCTGCGCCTGAATTTAATGACCATTGAAGATGAAAAAATTAAAAACCATTCCGCCGGTCACATTGGTACAGAAGAAGCCGCTGAACTAGTTGAAGCATTGAATAAATCCTTTGAATATGAGGGTGTACAAATTTTTCCCGGTATATCCTATAAGCATCTTCTTGTGATCAAAGGGGGCAGCTCCAAAATTGAATGCTTTCCTCCCCACGATTATCCGGGAATAGACTTTAAAACTCTAATGGTGAAACCACTCGAAGAAGAGGGAAATCAAACAGCAGAACTGCTCAATGAACTGATTACAAGATCCCATGAGATACTGAAAGATCATCCTGTAAATATTAAGAGGATGGAAGCCGGCAAAGATCCGGCAAACTCTATCTGGCCCTGGTCACAGGGAAACAAACCCCTTATGCCCACGTTCAAAGAACTCTATAATTTAAATGGCGCCATTATTTCCGCTGTAGATCTTATTAATGGGATCGGAGTATACGCGGGAATGGACATTATAAAAGTGGAAGGAGCCACAGGGCTCTATGACACAAACTACGAAGGGAAAGCCGAGGCCGCCATTGAAGCGCTGAAAACTCACGATTTTCTCTATCTCCATGTAGAGGCGACTGATGAAGCCGGACACGATGGTGATACAGATTTAAAAATTCAATGCATCGAATACCTGGATCATAGAATTGTAAAATACCTTCTGGAGCACAGAGAAGAGATTGGAGATGAACTGACCATAGCCGTTCTCCCCGATCATCCAACCCCTGTTGAACTGCGCACCCACACGAGAGAAGCTGTACCTTTTGCTATTATGAAACCGGGAGAAGAGCCAGACGCCGTCGAGGTATACACCGAAAAGGCCGCTGAAAAGGGAGCTTTCGGAACTATAGAAGGTCCAGAGTTTATAAGGCTTCTTATCTCTTAATTCCGATTATGAAATAGGGATTAATTATCGATTAAGAGCTTTCTGTCGAATTCATCGATTTTTTTTTTAATAGCTCTCATCTTTTTAATCAATTTAAAGAGGTTGGGTTTACCGATGGTTTCATTGGAACTGATCTCCCTATTTATAATTCTCAATTCATACTGATCTTTGAAATTTTCGATAATCTCTTCTCTTGATGGTTTGTACATAGGGCTACCTTTTTTATGATTCCTTTTTTAAATAGTAAATAGCCTAAGGGAAAAAAGAAATAGGAAAAATTCCTAGATGAGAGTGTCGTCTCATTCAGTTTTGACTAGCTGCAGCTCATCACAAGCAAAAGCTTTTTGTACAATCAGGATCCTAGAATTTCAGAGGGGTATCAGATGCTTCTAATTTTCTGATTCTCAGTTTTAATCGTCTTTTCAATGTCTCTCCTGCTTACCAGAATTATCTGTGTTCCCATTGGTTGGAACTTCTACCACATGTCTGAACTGTGATTTATAGGTTTAGTTTATCTACATGATTTTTTTATTATTTGTAAAGGTGAGGAATTTCTGATGGGGCCAAGATGAGCCCTCTGTGCTCTTTCATTTATTAATTAACCTTTGCTGAGAAAGAATGTGTTCCACAACAGGAAAAACAACAATTCTTATGATAGATTTAGCACCATGTATGTATTAAAAAGAGTCCGAGATGATATCCTGTTATCCAATGAAGATGACAAAACTTTCCGTTTATTATCAGAAGCGGAAAAAAAGATTATTCTCGAAATCCTACCGCAACTGAATGAAGAAAAAACCGATTCTGTCAGAGTTGAAAAACATTCCGATGGATTGAAAGTTGTGATTAGAAAAGAAATGGTAAAATAACTGTCCGTAAATTAACGACACTGTCAGAGGAGATAAAGGAGATCA
>JAEINM010000057.1 GCA_016342385.1 Spirochaetaceae bacterium
CAGAGCGTCGAACTTTTCTAATATTTTTTTCAATGAGTTTTATTGTATCTTTATTAGTGTTTTCCATTTATTTAAGCAGGTTATCATTTTTTCAATATCTCTTTGAAGCCAAAATGACTTTTATTCTGTATTAATAGTGAATTCATGATTATTATGGAGGTATGAGGAAAATGGGATTACCTGAGGAAAAATCTGATCAAAAATTTACATATATAGATTACAAATCATGGCCTGAAAATGAGAGATGGGAGCTGATAGACGGTTTAGCTTATGATATGAGTCCGGCTCCATCAAGTAGACATCAATGGATCAGCTCTGAAATATCAAGAAAAATTGGAAATCATCTAGAAAATAGTTCTTGTAAAACTTTTTCAGCTCCATTCGATGTTATGCTGTCTATTTTTCCCATACAGGATGAAAATAAGATAGATACGATTGTTCAGCCGGATATTTCTGTGATTTGTGATCCATCAAAAATAACCGAAAAGGGCTGTCTGGGCTCCCCAGATCTTATTGTGGAAATACTCTCCCCGTCCACATCTAAAAGAGATCTCAATGAGAAATTCGGTCTCTATGAGAAACATCTGGTTAAAGAGTACTGGGTGGTCGATCCTGGCAATAGATACATACAGGTTTTCCACTTGATTGTAGAGATTAAAAAGGATGGTAAAAAAGAGGGCAAGTACGATGAAGGAACTCTAATCCCCCCTGCGGACTGGCATGATACAAACACAATTGCCGAATCCCTTGTTCTGGATGGATTTAAGTTGGATGTTAAAGCACTTTTTGATTCTCTGGGCTAGCAATATAACATATAAAAAATAGCTCATCGAAACCTAACAGAGTTCTTTAAGTTTCTCTATCTCCTGATCCCAGATCTCGGGATTAACAGTTTCCAGAATCATGGGGATTTCATCGAGTCGGGCGTCTTCCATAATAAACCGGAAAGTGTCCCAGCCGATATTCCCCTCACCTAAACTGTGGTGGCGGTCTACCCTGCTTTCAAACTCCGATTTGGCATCGTTTAAATGAAAAGCTTTCAGATATTTCAATCCGATAATCCGGTCGAACTCATCCATGACCTGATTGTATCCCTCTTCCGTTCTCATATCATAGCCGGCGGCAAAGATATGACAGGTATCAATACAGACTGCCATGCGATCTTTATTCTCAACCTGATCAATAATAGAGGCTATCTCTTCAAACCGCCAACCGAGGTTAGTGCCCTGGCCAGCGGTTGTTTCAATCACCATAATGGCCGTTTCAGAATGTTTTATGGCATAATTTAATGAAGCCGCAATATTGCGCAGGCAATCCTCAACAGATATCTGCTTAAGATGACTTCCCGGGTGAAAATTGAGATATTTTAATCCCAGTTCTTCCACTCTTTGAACTTCATCCATAAAAGAGGTGAGAGATTTTTCTCTTTTTTCCTCTTCCGGATGACCGAGATTTATCAGATATCCGTCATGGGGCAGTACCTGATCCGCTGTATAACCGCAGGATTCCATGTTCTCTTTAAATTTTCTGATATTCTCAGTAGTAAGGGGCTTCGATTCCCATCGTTTCTGGTTTTTTGTGAACATGGCGAATGCTGTTGCTCCGATTTTTGCTGCGTTAAGCGGGGCATTCTCCACTCCCCCTGCAGCGCTGACATGGGCTCCGATATATTTCATGGTGGTATTCCTTCAATAAGTTCTCATTTGCTGGGTCATTTTAATCTAAAGAGTTGAGGATATATAGTCTCATTGAGCGATTTTCCAAATCCTTTTTCCATAGAAACTTCAATAAATTGTCTTATAGCTTTATTCTTCAGGTTGTGATGAGATAGTGTATTCTGCTTCACAAATCATGAGGACCTTCGGACTATGAAGATTCTTTATCACCATAATACAAAGTGACATGAGGGAAGGGAATTGTAATATTCTCTTCATCAAATCTTCTTTTTATCTCCAGTATAATGGAATTCCGGACATCGACATAATTTGATTTTTCAAACCAGACACCAAACTGAATGCTTATTCCCGAATCTCCGAATTCTTTCAGTAGTAAGAAAGGGAGTGGTTCATCGAGACACAGAACATTCTCAAAAGCTATCCGTTTCAACAGATCGAGAACTTTTTCCAGATCATCTTTATAGGAAACTGACAGGGAAAAATCCAGACGCCTTATGGGGAATTTTGTTATATTGACAATTTCTGCCGAGATCAATGTCTCATTGGGAATCCGGATCAGAAGATTATCAAATGTTTTAAGCATTATGGCCAGAAAATCAATGGAATAGACAACTCCGATTTTATCACCGACGCGAATGACATCACCAATTTCAAAACTTTTTTCCGCAACCAGAAATAATCCGCTGATAATATTGCCCAGGCTCTTTTGTGAAGCCACACCTATGGCCAGCCCCAGTATTCCGGCAGCTCCCAGTATAGCTGTCAGCTCTATCCCCATCTCTGCCATAATCACTATGACCAGAACGGAATATGCCGCATAGGAAAAGAACTTGTTAACCAGCATAAGAGATTGCTTATTCATTGTTCTGGAGAGAATCTTCTTCAGAATAAAGCGGACAACCCGGATGAGTATAAATCCAATAAAAAAGATTATGACTATTTTCAGAATTAAAGGGGGATTAACTTTTTCTATAAGTTTTTCAAAAGATATATTTTCAAAAAGATTCATATTTCACTAACCCTCATACAATGTTTTAATAAAATAGAAACTCTTTCTTAAAAGTCCCGAATCAATAGCCTGCCGGGGTAATGAGAGAATCTTCAATTCTTCATTGACCTCAGGGGGATTCTTCTGAATGACGATCTGACTTACCTGGTCCTGCCCCCTATAGGTAATTCTTGTCCTATTGGAATAAAGACTGTTTTTCCCTTTATAGAGAGTCAGATAGGGAACCCGCAAGATCATTCTTTCAAGAGAAAGCAACTGACTGGATTTGTTTGTAATGGTCACAGGGCACTGAATGCAACAGGAATCGGGGTTGATGGTTTTATTGTCAAACTCCATTGGACTTTCCAGATAGTAGGCGATCTCTCCACTGTCCGGGTCACCGAACCAGCTTCTTGAAAGGGATTTTACAGGATATTCCTGTAGAACCTGCTTTTTCTTTATTGATCCGTAAGCCAGTTCAAGTACCAGGGGGATTTCCACATATGTCTTCAAACTACATCCCGGTAAAATAGATAATTCTACAGGAGGTTTGATCACAACCGGCAGATCCGGTAAAGAGGGATTTAAGTAGAGATGGTGCTCGCGATCTAAAATAAAGCGGGATGTGTATTCCCTGACTTCCTCAGCACCGAAATAAGATCGAACTTCCTTTTCTCTTTTTTCCAGTCTCAGTATCTTGTTCTCCTCAAACTTCTGTTCAAAGAGATTAGAGGAAAATTTTATTTCTCCCCAGGGAATAAATATGCCCCTATCGGTATTCTTCATTTCTACTCTTTATCCGCATAATTTTAACATTATAAACTATTTTACAGTATCTTCTAATAAATTGTGCTGATTGTCAAATCTCTCCATAAATACTGCTCAATATGGCACCGAGCCTCAAACGAAGAAGACTAAGGGAAAAATACTTTTTCCCTAGTAGAAAGTTTTTCTCCACCATCTCCTTTCTCCTCGATTCGTTCTGCAGGACATCCCGGACCTGTTGGACAGATTTTTGCGTCAGATAGCCATCAATGGCGACAACATCAAATTCCTTTGGCTCAATATCGACTATATAGACAGAATAGCGATTCACAAGCAGGGGTTTTTTAAAATACACGGCTTCCAGAAAAGCATTCCCGAACCCCTCATACAGACTGGGATAAGTCACAAGGTCAACGTGGGGATAGACATCCCAGAGACAGTAGAGTTTCTTTCCCGACTCATCAATCTTTCTTTTATCATGAAGATGGTTATAGATAAAATAGACCGGGATTTCCTGCTGTTCAGCAGATTCTATGATCCAGTCAAAATAGTCTGCCCCTTCATCACCGGCGGAATGGGAAATAAGGAGCTTTGCTTTGGGCAGGTTCAGATTCTTCAGAAGATATAAAGCCTGCTCGATCCCCTTTCTGGAAACGACTCTTGTAGGTTGAAGAATAAGTATATCATCCTCGTCAAAACCGAGATCCCGTCGGAAATCTTTATTATATTCATCTATGGCGCTATGGACATTATCAAAATCTACGACATTATAGATGACCGTTGAGGAAATCCCCCGTTTGGCGGCCAGGTCCTTCTGTATCATAGAGTTAATAACAACATGCTTTATGGAGGGGAGATCGGGAGGAAAAGAAGAGGAGAGAATATCCCCTACGGCATTGATCAGAAACCGTGGCCTTTCCCAGAAAAAATCGTGATGATGTGCAATGACAGGGATCTGCGTTTCAATTATGATTTCCGTCAGAGCCATACCGAGAGGAATATGCATGGGGATAGCCAGACAGTTTTCGGGGATCAGGATATCAATCCGAAAATCGGATATAAACTGATAGAGTTTATCCTTCAGGAATTCCTTGCGGTTATTAATCAGATTGGTAGTGGAACGTGACCGTTTCTGTGTCCCGAAAAGAGATTTATTTAAACGGAGGTTATCAGGATGATTGAAAAAAGCTTCCTCCACCAGATGGCTCTGCTGAAGTTCACGGTCCAGCTCCCCGGCAAACCAGAAGATTTTATGACCGAACTCTGTAAAGACCTGTTCCCATTTCTCTGTTTCAAGAGAGACTCCATCGGTTCCGGAAAATCTTGTTGATATAAAACCTATATTGAGTTGTTTGTTTTCATCACTCATCGGCCTGTTCTCCTACACCAATAATAGTAATCTATAATGGCTCCTTTTATAATAATCATTTTTTACTGCTTTGACTTTTTAAAAGGGTCACAGAATAATTATGAGGGGAGGAGCGATGTCGCGGATTATCATAGGTATTCATGGAATGGGAAACAAACCTCATTCTCAGCAATTACAACGCTGGTGGAAAGCGGCCATTCTCGAGGGATTGAAAGGGAGAAGACAATCGCGGTTACTTAAATTCCAACTGGTCTACTGGGCCTCCATACTCCATGATACCCCCCTGAATCTCTATACGTTAAAAGAACCTTATGTCAAGGGAACCCCACTGAAAGGATCTGGAGAAATAAGTGAAAGACAGGAATGGCTGCGCGACCACCTGAATGAGCAACTGGATAAGATATTTCTCGAAGAGGACGGTTCTCTGAATTTCAGTCATCTGACAGATTTTATAATCCGTCATTTTGTTCAGGATCTCGATGCCTATTACAACAAATTGTCCTATGGCAATTCCAAAGAGAGTCCCCGTGAACTGATCTGCCGGCAGCTGTCGGAGACCCTCCACAAAAACCGGAGAAAAAAAATACTGCTCATCGCTCACTCCATGGGATCAATTATTACCTGGGATGTACTGACAAAATATAATCCCCATGTCAAAATTGATACATTAGTCACAATAGGATCACCTCTCGGGCTTCCAGTTGTCAGAAGTAAAATGTTTTCCCATGCAAATGTAAATGATCGTGACAGAAATGAAAATCCTCTCTTGAAAACTCCTGAGAATATAATAAAGAACTGGTACAATCTTTCAGACTTCAAAGACCGTGTTGCCATAAACTATGATCTCAATAATGATTTTCTACCCAATAGCCATATGGTACAACCGGAAGATATTCTTGTCAGGAATAATTATGAGTATAAAAATGATGAAAACCACCATAAATCCTATGGCTATCTCCGATGCCCTGAAATGGCTGTTATTGTAAAAGAATTTTTAAGGTGGCGATTATAATATCGCGAATTCTCTCATGATTTAATATATCCAAAAGTCAGCCTGGCATAACGCTTATTCAAAGAGAGACCTGAAACCAGTGCATTTACCCTATAAATTTTTTCTGTTTCTTCCCGCAAGGCCAATTTTACAGCTTGTCCCTGTTTAAGAGCTCCGTTGGGGATTTCGATCATATATGTACCATTAGGAAAAAAATATAAACGGGATAAAAGAGGTTCCTCTTCTCCGGGATAATAAACACAGATACCAGAGAGCGATAGTTTTACCTTTTCCCTACTTCCCTTGTCAATTATTTGTACCTGAAGGGAGTTTTCACTTAGCTTCCTAACTCTTTCTACCTGGAAAGTGATGATGCCTTTGTAATCCTGAATAAATAAACGACCCTGCTGCTTTTTATTTTCATTATTTCTTTTTTTTATATGGTCTACAGTTATTATGTCTTTTTTTCTGGAAATCTGTATACCCGAATAAATAAAACCATCTGTTGAAAACAAGCGTACCGGCCTTCCTGATCCATAAGGTATGTGTAATCCTTTAGGAACAAGGGCTCCTTCTTGTCCAAATAATTTTGTTGCCAGGACTTTCCCAAGGGGAAAGATCTGGCGCTCTCTTTTTTCCAATAGGGAAAGAGCCTGTAAAAAGGTATTTTTATTTTTAATGAGCAGAAGTTTGCGTTGTGGTTCAATAAGAAATAAGACCAGCTTATCAATTAAATCCAATTCATTAATTGTCAAATCATATTTTCTGATGAGCCCATTGTATTCCTTAGCCCAGTCATTTAATTTCCTCTTTCGGAAAACATACTGATAGATGATAGAGACCAGAATAAACAATAATATAACTGATACTATTATGAGAACGCTTAAGAAAGCTTCCTCAGGAGTGTTCCTCATACCTTCAGCTATAGCTTGTAAAAGTGTCTTCCGGTCCAACTACCATCCTCCCGTAAAAAACTATTTTATAAGAATAAACTCTACCCGCCTGTTTTTCCAGCGGTTAATCAAGTCGCTATGAGGGACCAGAGGATTATATCCACCATTACCGGTTGTAGTCATTCTTCTTATATCGATGCCCCTTAAGACCAGTGCATCGCGAATACTCTCCGCTCGCAGACTGGATAATGGTAATAATATATCATTCTCTTCTGTCAGCCACCGAATAGGTTTATCCCAGTAAATTCTGACAGCATTACCTTCAAGATTAATCTTATAGGCTGAATATTTCTTGAGAATTTCTGCCAGCTTATCCAGTGTTGCTACATTCTTTGCTTGCAATTCAGGACTTACATCTAGATAATCAGCCGTAAAGGGTTTGAAATAAATACTCGAGAGGCTTATCTTCAACTTATCACCATCTTTTAGAACCAGTATATCCACAGGAATTACATCATTAGCTGAAGAAGTATTACCCAGAGAATCTTCAGCTTTAATCATCAGTGTATAATCTGAGGCCGATTGAACCAGTTCATTTCGAGGAGACAGACCATTCCATTGGAACAGGCCATTAGAAAATCTGCTTGAAGGTATAGTGAGAAAGACCTGTCCTGTGGGATCGAGAATGGAGGCGCTCCAGTTTTTCACTCCCTGATCGTCGGAAACAGACACATTAATTTTCAGTAGGTCATTCACTCCATCACCATCAGGAGAAAAGGGAATTGATGTTATGGAATGATTAATAGCAGGAGGTGTTAGATCCAGAATAAAATCATTATCAGTCGATGCAGTCACCTGGTTTCCTTTTTCATATTCAACAAAAAGAGTACCGAAAAAGGTTCCTTCAACAATCAAGCCACTTTTATTCATTCCCGCCCAACTTAGAGTAGAAGGGATGACATTATCGCTATCCTCTCCGAAATTATAAACATCATTGCCAATAGAGTCTGAAATAATATAATTCCAGTTTACAATTCCTTCTTTTACAGTAGGATTGAGAGAGAATTCCATAAAATCGTTTATACCGTCATTATTTGGACTGAAAGCTGCAGTTGTATTATGAACGGTAACGGGAGTGGGTTTTGTATCCACAACAAACTTGGCTGTTTGATAAGAACCGGAAGTTCCGGCTAAATCTGTTGATTCTACAGAATAGAGGTATTCTCCATCGGGAACTATCTGTCCGGCATCATTCTTTCCATCCCAGTCAAAAGCAATGGCTCTTTCTTTCCATTGATAGGATTTTACAGTAGTACCTGCTGAGTTCCTTATGGATCCATTCCATAGACTTTCGATACTTGTAGTCTGATTGATAGAAATCTCATCTTTTTTCCCATCACCGTCAGGTGAAAATATCCTGAAATTTTTCGATAAAACAGCTTGGGGAGGAGTCACATCCAACATAACAGCTGCAGAAGTGACTACGGGATTGTTGCCGTTCAAATACATGGCAGAAAAAACACCGTAATAATTCCCTTCAGGTAAAAACTTACTATTCTTATCTTTTCCATCAAACTCGACATTCAGAGGGAAGGATTTTGATGAGGGAGTTAGATTCCTTATAATATCACCTGCTTCATTTATTATGAGAAAGCTGGATTGGGTTAGCTGTTCAGCTTTATCTGCTTCCAAGCGAAAAGAAACCTTATCCAGGATACCATCCCTATTGGGAGAGAATGTCGGGATTTGACTAATTACACTAATATCATAGGATCTTCTTTCTATGATAATTCCCGGTAAAACACTGAGAAATGTGTTTCCCGCTCTGTCAGTAGACGATAGTCTATAGGTAAATGCTCCATCTTCTGTTGTGGAACCCGAATTATCATTTCCATTCCAGCTAAATTCCGGTGCCAGACCGGGCCATTGGTATAGCATGACCACCTTATCATCTTTATCGAGGAATTCGCCCTTCCATTCGTCTTCAGAAGAACTGGTCTGATATACATCCAGAACCTCCTGATTGCCATCACTATTGGGAGAAAAAATCATATAGGGAAGAGAGACTACTGCAGAGGGGGGGGTGTTATCGACAATGATAGCAATAGGGTCTAGTTCACCTTTGTTGCCCTCATAATCCCATGCTGAGATTTTCATATAATACACACCATCATCTACCCAGGAATCATTTTCATCAACACCGGCCCAGACTATCTCCTGAGGTAAAACCAGAGGGGTCTTTTTCCCGGCAATTTTAGTCTTCCCCTGGGGAATGACTTTCCCTTCTTTTATGGAATAAATGACTTCTCCTGTTTCTGAGCTTATTGATATATTATAACCGGCAAGTTTGAGTCCTTTCGTATCGGGAATTTCTACAGGAAGAATAAATTCATCGAGAACTCCATCCTGATTGATTGGAGAGATATATGATTCTTCGGGAATCATACTTTCCAAAGGGATATCCCCTTTATATGTCGCACAGGAAGATATGAGAATAATGTCAGCAAATACTGCCGTAATGAGTAAAAAAATGCTATTTTTCATCTTAATTCCTTTTCTGAATTACCATTTCAGATTAAAAAACGACTGAACCTTTATTTTTTCTCTCTTTTCCTTTTTTTAAAATAGCTGAAGCTGGAAAAAAGCCAGCCGATGAAGACTCCCGCCAATAAAAAAATAGACATGAGTAAAAATCGAGGCAAAGTAACAGTCCAGGGGAGGAAGGTTATACTGACCACCTCGCCATTCTGTATAAAAAAGATTATGCATAAAATCCCTATGAATATTCCAAAAATAAACTTAATCATCTTATGACTCCTTAAATAAACTTTACTCTATAAAAGAAATAAAGCTAATTTATTCCATATTCTTTCCATGCGGAAAAAATCAGAGTAAATATAAACCTTTCTGGACAAGAGTCAATAGAATAATTTACATATTTCCTCAAAAAAGGAATTATATCTTGTAATAGAAATATAGACATCTGATAATTCAGAACATGAGAAAAGTATTGCTTTTTATATTATTGATATTGGGAATAGCCGGTTTATATTTGGAACAGCAAATTGATAAACTGGGTGAATTTGACTGGATTGTTTCGGTTATTGATTTGACACTGGTTTTTTTCCTTGTTTCCGAAGCCCTTCTGTCCTTCCTAAAAGTTCCCAATAAAAAATATTTCCTGAAAACCAATATTCCTTCACTCATTTTCCTTGTTATTTATCTCTTTCTTTTTCTGGTAAACAGATTGAGTCATTTTATTCATCCCGGTTCTTTCTTCCGGGGGTACTTCTTTCTTGTGGTTGTTCGAAATATCCTGCTCATACTCAAGGTCTATGGGCGGATCAGAAAATTCACTGGTTATCTGAATTCCATCTTTTCTAAACCGGCACAGACTGTGGTTTTAAGTTTCATCGTAGTCATACTTGTGGGGACCTTATTAATCATGATGCCTTTTATGACAGTTGACGGTTACATCAGTCCCATTAACGCCCTATTCACAGTGACATCGGCTGTCTGTGTGACCGGTCTGATAGTCGTTGACACAGCTGTTTATTTTACACTCATAGGGCAAATAACACTGCTGGTTCTCATCCAGATTGGAGGTCTGGGTATCATGCTTCTCTCCTACTTTATGGTATTTTCATTCCGTAGATCCCTGAGTCTGAAGGACAGGACTCTCCTGAGTTTTATGCTCAATGAATCGGATTTGAAAGCCATCGTCAAAAGTGTAAAGAGAATAATCATCCTGACTTTCTCCATAGAACTGACTGGGGCTCTTATTTTATTTCCCCTATTTCTAAGTGAAGGATATCCGCCGGGTCCTTCAATATTCAATGCTTTATTCCATGCCATATCAGCCTTCTGTAACGCGGGGTTTGCTCTATTTTCCAATAGCCTTGAATCTTTCAGAGGAAATTATCTGTTGAATTTTACCATCGCCGGTCTGATTATTGCCGGAGGAATCAGTTTTTCAGTTCTCACTGAACTGGTTACGGGAATCAGAGATATTTTCAGAAAGAGAAAAACGGTTCTGTCTATCAATACAAAAGTTGTGGTTCAGGTTTCTGCAATACTGACTGTAGCGGCTATGCTGGTTATCTACAAACTGGAGCATCGCACCAATCTCTATATACTCCCTCTGGGAGAACAGTATCTCTCGGCTTTTTTTCAGGCTGTGACACTGAGAACAGCCGGTTTTAATACGCTGTCCTTTACGTCTCTCCGTACCGGGACTCTGATGATGATGATAGGAATCATGTTCATCGGAGGAGCATCGGGCAGCACCGCCGGGGGAATAAAAGTCAACACCCTCGGTGTCGTATGGGCCTATATCCAATCTTTCAGGAAGGGGAAAGATGATACCTTAATCTATAGGCATCAGGTGTCAAAAGATCAGATTCTACAAGCCTTTACGGTTATTATCTTCGGTATTATTTCTGTTTTCACCATTACCTTTATTCTCATTGTCATTGAGGATTTTCCTCCGGTTGAAATTTTATTTGAATCCGTGTCGGCCTTTGCAACAGTCGGATTATCAACAGGTATAACTGGCAGTTTTACCACATTGGGCAAGTTCTGCCTGATCATACTCATGTTTTTCGGGAGAATCGGTCCTCTGACTCTGCTGACGGCATCATCGAAGGGAGAAAAATCATCGCAGATTTCGTATCCTGAAGCTACACTTTTAATTGGATAGGAGAAACTTATGAAAAAGACATTCGCTGTAATAGGCCTTGGAATACTGGGAAGAAAAGTCTGTGAAGTCCTGACCGAAAAGGGAGGAGAAGTCATTGCCATAGACAATACCCCTGTACAGATAAACAAAGTTAAGGATTTTGTGACTCAGGCAATCCTTCTTGATTCCACAGATGAGGACTCCATCTCCAGTGCCCCATTCGATCAGGTTGATGCGGCCATAGTCGCTATAGGAGACAATATTGAAGCCAGTATACTCACAACGACTCTTCTGAAACAGTTGGGAGTACCCTATATTATCTCCAGAGCCGTTAATAAAACACATTACCAGGTACTCAAACAGGTGGGTGCCGATGAAGTGATTAATGTGGAAGAAGATCAGGGGAGAAGAATTGCCCTGAATCTGATAGCCCCTTCGGTTATGGAAAAAGTCAGGCTCTCCAAAGATATCTATCTATCGGAAATGTACCTGCCTGAAATATACGAAAGAAGAAGTCGGTTCACTGGATCTGAAAGAAAAATTCAAGATCCAGCTGAGCGCTGTCAGGAGAACCATAACTGCGCTTGACACCGACGGGAATACTGTACGAAATGAAAAATTGATTTTCCCGGAACTTTCCGACGAACTGCTCGATGGCGATGTTCTCATACTGGTGGGAGATGAAAAGAACCTGGAAACCTTTCAGAAAAGCGGAGAAGAATAGTCATGATTATTATTACTCTAAAGAGATTTTTCATCTCTTTCTCCATAATACTTATAATAACAGCCTTTTTAATCTTTTTAGGGATGAATCTTCAGGAAGGAGAACTTATTCAAGTACGAATCGATACCCAGAATATTTTATTTTGGGGAATTATCGCTTTCCTCCTACAGATAGGAATTGCCATAACCCTACTTTTCAACAACCAAAGTATCATAAATAATTTGAAAAGAGTGTCCAGAATTGGTGATTATTCTCATATTCAGGCCCGTAAAATCCTGGGGAAAATGGGACCGCTGGGCCAGGAAATCGAACTGATGATGCAGGAGCAGAACAATCTGGTGGTTTTAAGGTCTAACAGAATATCGGCCTTGAATAACCTGGTGAGAATGCTCTGCATAGGCTATTCTGAACCTATTTTAATCACTGACGTTAACGGAGATATTCTGAGTATCAGTACCACTTTCAGTGAGAAGATAAAAAAGGAAGGATCGGAGATCAGCTGGAAAAAGCTGAGCGACCTGAGACCGGATATCCCCCTGACTGAAGTCTTGAATCACCTGGAAAAACAAAAACTCCCCTGGAGTGATCCGGAGATCGGAGGAGTCACCTGTACTCCTGTTTTTGATAAAATGAATGCTCTTAATTTCTGTATATGGGAGCTGGAAACGAGTCATTTCAATAAAATATATAAAGAGAAACAGGCTGAAAAAATCAAGGGGAAAACCCGGATCAGAGTTCAGGGGTTTTTAGAAATGTTCAGGAATAAAAAGGAGACTTTATAAATGGCCAAAAGAAACATTTTCAAACCCCTATCCCCTTATTCAAAGAATGCCGGGCTACCTCCCGGAGCCCTCCATGAAACGGATGAAGAGAGCCTGCAGGTTGAAATTGATATTATGCAGTACAATAGAGATTCTTTTTCAGAAGAGAGAATCTCCCGGTCAGAATTATCGGGACTGAGCCCTGCAGGGGAGAATGTTCTCTGGATAAATATTTCCGGCACCGGCGATTCTTCCATTCTGAAAGAACTGGAGACAAAGTTTACCATCAATCATCTGTCACTGGAAGATATTCAGAATACAGAACACAGACCGAAGATCGATGATTTCGGGAATTATATTCATTTTATTTTAAAAATGCTGACCTGGGATCAAAAGATCAGATCCATATCAAATGAACAAGTCAGCATTATCCTCGGTAAAAACTATGTAATATCCATCCAGGAAAAGCCGGGAGATGTATTTGACAACATCCGCGACAGAATCAGGAACGGCAGAGGTCGCGTCCGCCATGAAGATGCTGACTATCTCTCCTATGCTTTAATTGATGCCATAGTGGATAATTATTTTCTCATCTGCGACCGGCTGCAGGAAGAGCAGGAGATACTCGAAGAAAATGCCAATGTTTCTAATTCCAAGGAAACATTCAGAAATATCCATCATTTAAAAAAACAGATAATTCTGCTGCGAAAATCAGTCTGGCCTCTCCGGGAAATTCTAATCAGCATACAGAAGGATGATTTTGAATTGATAAGAGAGAAAACTCTTCAGTACTATAGAGATATCTTTGATCACCTTTTATTTATTGTAGATTTAGTGGAACAGTTACGGGAAATGCTCTCGGGTTTGCAGGAATCTCTCATTTCCACAATCAGTTTTGAAATGAATAATGTCATGAAGGTTCTGACAATCATTGCCACTATTTTTATCCCTCTGACTTTTGTGGCCGGTATTTACGGAATGAATTTCTCCTATATGCCCGAGCTGACTTACAAATGGGGTTATTTCGGGGTTCTCGGTTTTATGATTCTTGTTTTTATCATCATGATTTTCTTTTTTAAAAAAAAGAAATGGCTATAATTATTCCCTATAATATAAGGTATGAGTGATGATAAAAAACACTATGAACCGCTTTTAGATATAGAAGAGGTTCTTCCCATTCTCAATCAGATTGATATTTTCGGTGCTCTAAACGAGAAAGAGCTACAGATCCTCTTCAAAAATCTTAAAAAAGT
>JAEINM010000058.1 GCA_016342385.1 Spirochaetaceae bacterium
ACCGGCTACTTTAGCCGGAATGGCCTGCATATAGAGCATAGAGGGAAAACTACCTCTTCCTCTGGGTACATATAATCCGGCCGATTCAATAGGAAGAGACTTTTCGCCGGCAAAAATTCCCTTCCTGATTTCTATCATATTCATGGATTCCGGTTTTTGAGATTTATGAAATTCCCAGACATTTGTAATGGAGTAATCGATGGCATCTTTAAGTGATGTGTCTAATAAGGCTTCTGCTTTCTCAAATTCCTTTTCTGTGACTAGTAATGAATATTTCTTTTTTTCGACTTTATCAAAAAGTTGATTGTATGTAAAAATTGCCCGATCTCCATTTTCCTTCACATTGTTTATTATCTCGTTTACCGAGACCAGCACATCAGAAATTTCAATTTCTGATCTGCTAAAAAATGTGTTTTTTTCATCTGAGGACATTTCTGACCAAATTTTGTAATTAATATTCATTGTTTTCCTCTCATTTATATCTCGAATCTTAATGAGTTTTAATTCTTCCTAACTATAAATAAATTAATTCAGTGTAATTTCTATTTTGGAACCCAGGCGGATTGTATCGTTTTTTGTCAGTTTAAGGTATTTACCTTTTGGAACTTTTTTATCGTTTACAAATGTTCCATTACGACTTTCGAGATCCTTTATATAAAAAGCTGTTTTTATCTGTTGAATTTCAGCATGTTCCCTAGATACAAGCATATCATCAATCACGACGTCACAACTGGAAGCTCTTCCAATAATAATTTTAGCTGTTAATGTTATTTTCTTTCCGTTAAATACGAGACATCGGCTTTCTTTCTGTTTGACTTTTTCCAGTCTCTTACCGATTGGACTTTCTGTCATTATGGTTTCATCCATATATAACGCCTCCCATAATCAGATAATACTCTTAATTTCTATTCTCTGCCACTCTGTAATAAAACTTTTATTTCTTTTTATTTCTCAAATAGAAATACTCTTCAGTAGGGAAATACAATTAGATTCCCCCTTAAATCCAGAACAATTTTCTAAAATTAGACTTGATTTGAATTGAATCTATTCTATCCTTATAGTAACAGCAGATTAATTTGTAAAGGCCATAGATTATGACAGCAGAGGTGACTGTTATATAAAATTTATGTTTATAGAGGTTCTATGAAAATTGATAGGATACTAATTCTGGAAGATGATGCTTTTCAAAGAAGATTTCTGCAATTATATCTTGAAGCAGCCGGTTTCTCTGTTGAATATGCTGAAAATGGAAGGGATGGAATTAGAATCCTTGAGAGTCATAAATCCTTCGATCTTATTATGAGTGATCTGAAAATGCCGGTTATGAACGGGATTGAATTCCTCATAGAAATAAAAAAACATAGACAGCTGAGTGATATTCCAGTTGTGCTTCTGAGCAAGATTGATAATCCTAAGATTAAAGAAAAAACTGAATCTCTAGGAGCTTTTCAATTTATGGATAAACCATTTACGAATGAGAAAATTTCCCATTTACTGAAAACCCTGGAACAGGTTGATCTATGAAGATTTTTTTTTCTATTGTTAATAAAGAGACACTTAAATATTATTGTTTTTAAGCCGATTATAAAGTAACTTGTTATAGGAAATGATAAATAGAAGGCGGTAATTTTGAAAGCAAATGCAGATTTCCCTAATATAAATTCCAAACAGCCTGAAGGCTTGAATCCAATGGGAGAACCTTATCGTGTTCTGATTATAGATGATTCTATGTTTGTCCAAAAACAGATCGGGCAGATATTAACTTCTGAGGGATTCGAAGTTGTTGGGACCGCTAATGACGGATTGGATGGGCTGGAACAATATAAATCCCTTTATCCCAATGTTGATATTGTCACAATGGATATAACCATGCCAAGGCTCGATGGTGTTTCCTCTTTGACTAAAATAATTGAATTCGATAAAGATGCAAAAGTCATTATGATAAGTGCACTGGGGAAAGAGGATCTTGTAAAGAATGCTCTTATTGCAGGAGCTAAAAACTATATAGTTAAACCCCTTAATAGAAAGAAGGTTTTAGACAGAATAAAAGCCATTCTTGATTAAAGAATTACGATGGAGCTGCCGTGACCGGTAGTTCCAGGGTTTTTAGATTATTTGCTTCTTCTGAAAAAAGATAATCCATATCAAGTAAAATCAGAAATAAGTCATTCAGTTTTCCTATTCCGCTTATGAGTCTGCTGTTGAGTTTAGATCCTAATTTCGGAGTAGGATCGATATTGTCATTATTAAGAGTCACAACTTTATCTACCATATCTGTCACAATCCCTAGAACTGAAATCTCATTATCAATTTCGAGTTCAAGGACTATTATGTTTATTGAATCTTGTTCACTATCCTTTAGTGGTGGCAGATGGAGCTTTGTCCTTAAATCAATAATTGGTCTAATGCTTCCCCTTACATTTATAACACCGAGAAGATAATCTTTTGATCTGGGGACTCTGGTAATTTTATCCACTTCCAGCACTTCCAGCACATGCTCTATAGGTATGGCGAAAGAATCATTGGCAAGAGTAAAAGTCAAAAACTGACCACTATTCGTTATTTCCATTTTTTACCTCATTTATTTAAATTGTAGACTCTGAATATTGAAGTTTCAAATCGAAGTTTAATCTTCCCAATAAATATCTTTAATAATTGTAAGGGCTTTTTCCGGAACCAGCTTTTCTTCGGATAATGTGAAATTATAGGGGAACTCTTTATATTTAACTTGTAGGTGAATATCCGGCTTCGATCCTCTGGGAATTATTAACTCTAATTTCAGTGGTAATATTGGATTTTTTCCAATGAAAAAATCTATTGTCTTGCCATCTGCCGATACCTCATAGGGGAAATTTGAATCAAATATAATGAGAGATTTCTCAGATTGTAATTGAATCAGGATCTGTTCAGGGTGGCCTTTTGCCTGAATATTGTACTGGAGGCTCATTCTGTCAAGAAATGTCAATGACTCTTCAGATATTTCCAGGAGATCGGGGATTATGGGCGCGGTAATTTCTGCACTTCGTCCTAAATGATATAACTGCAGTTTACGTTCATCCAGATAAAATACAATATCTCCTATGGGTGCCGGACTCTGAAGAAGTATGCTCCTGCTTATTTCATTGAGATCGATAACTTCGTCTATATACACAGGCTGTTTATTGACTATGCCGAATGGAGTGGAATTGGTAATATTATACAATGTCAATAATGTCATTGTACCCCAGAAAAGAATGGATGAAAAACTCCTGAAATTTTTACGATGTCTATTAAAGCGATGATGGTAATAACTGAGACTGGATATGAGCATTAATGTGGGCATTATAATAATAGTCAGAAAAAGATTACCGTAGATCCGGGAATTCAAGATAAAACCGCAGATTTCAAGATAGGGAGTTGTGAAAACAAGGTAGCATATGATTAATAAAGGTAAAGGAGACAGTATAATGGCTATCCTTTTTATAAATTCATTTCTGGAAATCATGAAAACAGCAATAATAAATAAACTCCAGAGAAAAAAGTAGGAAAAATTTATATTATAAATGAGAATAGCAAATATGCTGATTATAACAGAAAAAAAAGCAGAATATGTATAAAAGTGATGAGATGGAGAAATCGATAATCCCTTAATCAGATATATAAAAGCAGAGTAGAGAAAAAGTGCTGTAAAAAGTTTAAACAGTAGAAAAAGAACCGGATATTGCTGCCACAATTGAGGAAAGTCCTTAATACTTGATATTTCTTCAATAATAAGAGTTGATAGAAAGAGGTACATGAAGGTCAGAAAAAAAAGGAGCGGATATGTCCATAAATGATTTCTGAATCTCAACAGATTCAAGTGGAGATTTCTGGACCTTAGCAGGAGAATAATAAAAAGAACAGACAGAAGCCCAATCATTATTATCAGGCTGTCTTTTTCTCCCAGTGTAATTAAAAATCCATTGATTTTTGAGATAAAATAATGGCGGTCCCATTCGTGGTTGAATCCTTGTTGACTGTTTAAAACAAAAGATAGAATTGTTTCAATTAAGGCATTTATCCACTGACCATCGGACAACACCTGGTTCTCTGAATAAATACTTTCAAGAAGAACCATGGGTACTTCATGGCCAAGGTAGGTATTGATTATAGGTGATGCCTTTTCAAATCCCGATTGATATACAAGAGTCTGTATATTCTCTGTAGAAAAGTTCAACTTTTTTTCCATAAATTGCTCAGCAAAACTTTCAACGAGCCACATGGGTGATAAATCTGAATCGGAACTGTTTTTTATCGCTATAGTATCTCCCTGTCTGGAAAGGTCGAGGTAAAGGGCTACTGTCGGATATGTTGCTGAATAATTGTTCAGATAATAATTAGAGCCTATAGGGTAAATCTCATTCTCTCCCCGTTCAGCTCCAAGGAAGAGAAATTCCAGAGAAACAGGAGGTTTAAAGTCGATAAAAATATCCAGAAGCTGGAGTGCAAGGGCAATGTTAATTGAGCCGTCTCTAGTACTATTCTGTACTTCAGAATTATTCAGAGGTACAGCTATAATAAGAACATCATCGATCTCTCCCTGAATGTTTATAGAATACCCCTTAGAAAAAGAATGACCTTTTTCCAGGTTCGAATAATCCAGTGTAGAATAATCAGCATTGATTCTATCAAAAAAATTTTCAAGATATTGGTTAAGAAGGTTTTCATTCAAAGAGTTTTCTTCTCTGGGAAAAAAAGGTGAAATTTCATCTATTATTTGAAGTGTTTTCTTTCCATAGATATAGGACTCGTCAATTGAAAATACCCGTGAGATTGATAGAATAAGTAAGATAAAAGTTAAAACTCTGAATTTCATTTTTTCTTAAGAATAAAGACAAAATATAATATAAGTCAATTAAGATTGTAGATTTTATCATTTTCTCTGTAAAATAGAAGTTAATAGAAGATTCTGCCGACAATAATCAAAAATCCCAATTGAATATTTTCCTGTGATCGGATTAAATTACTTTAAGAAGGAGAGAAGTACTTGTAATGTGTGCAAAAAAAAGAAATCCCATATTGGCGCTTCCTATCAAGCTTATCTTTACTCAAAAAGGGATCAATTTTTTTATCCGTAACAATAAAAAACTCAATAAATTTGTAATGGCTGATAACACAATCAAATACGGAGTCTCATTTTCTGAAGTTTCTCCACCAGCTGTACAGCATATGATGCTCGTGGGATATATCGAGAGAATAGAAATTGACAGGGTTGAATTCACTTCAAGGAGATCAGAACTTGTAGATCTGACGAAGATTCTCGTTTATGGAAACTTTTACCGTCAGTTTGATGAAGAGGTTTCCCAGATTATTCTCAGTTCCAGTCTTGTGAAAAACTGGAATAGAAATAATCCTTCCAGTATCATTGATGAAAAATCAGCCATTAATGAAAAATATCTCAGTAATCTTTTACAGGATGGTGAAATAAAGAAGCAGATTCTCAAAGAAATTGCCTCTTCTATAGCTCTTAACATAAAGAAAGATGATATGCTTCTCAATGAGGAAAAAAAGATCAAACTCTTTTTAATAGAGAGATTTGTCGATGGTATACGTCCCGTGTGCTGGTTTGTTCTTCATCGCTTTAAAAATGAAAAAACCTATTTCGAGGTAATAAAGCAATTATCGGAGAAACTGAGTTTATACCTTGAGCGCTCTTCAATTGCAGAATATCTATCTCTTGTTATAATGGAATTGCTCACAGCTGGAGAAAACAGTAATCTCAATGCTTATGTCGATAATATATATATGGGAAATATCAGTCAGCAGAAATTACTAACCGATCCTGAAACACGACATAAACTTTTCTCTGAAATGGAAAAACGCAAGGAATTCCTTTCTCTGGCATGGACTATTGGCAATTCTAATTCTACTTCAATTGGAACCTCAAACCATTTTAAAATACTGATTTACAGTAAGGGTATGGTTTTTGATAACATGCGGGATATGGTCGACGATAGTAGTATTCCTCATCAGAAAGGGAAGAGTATTTCTGATTTTTATGATGAAGTGGGATCTATGAATACAGAACTGGGAATGAATTATATTAATTATCTCGATGAAGCCTGTAAGAAAGTAAATATCCGCTTTAAACCTTTTGTCTATCAAATCCGAAATCACAGCAATTCAGTTATCTGTTTAGATTTCCATTTCTAAACATAGCGCCGAGAAAAACTCATAATTTACGGTAGTAGATTTTTTATCCTGATAAATTATTAACTAATTGACTTTTAATAAATATTCTATTATTATCATTTGTATTATTGTATGACAATCAGAATAAATGATGTTGCAATTGTTGTTTTTTTATTTTTTTTCTTATATTTTCTCTGAAAAAAATAATTTAAACCTGATAATATTTATATACGCGATGAAGCACTGGGTTTAAAATCTTTGTAACATTGTAATTTAGGATTCTAGTAACGGAGAAAAAAATGAGTAGAGCAACAAACTTTTATGCAGGACCATCAGTTCTTCCTGTAGAAGTCTTTCAGGAAATCGCCGACGAAATGGTTGATTATCAGGGTACAGGTCTTTCTTTAATGGAGACTAGTCATAGATCTAAGACATATGACGAAGTACATAATGGTGCAGTCGATATGATGAAGGATCTATTTTCCATTCCGGAAAACTATAAGGTTCTTTTCTTAGGTGGTGGGGCAACGTTACAGTTCTCCATGATTCCTATGAATTTTCTGGCAGCTGGCAAAACAGCCGATTATACACTCACTGGAACATGGTCAAAAAAAGCAGCTGCTGATGCGGCAATGATTGGAAATGTCAATGCTGTATTTGATGGAAAAGAGAGTGGCTATAGTACACTTACAGATGCATCAACCCTTAAAACCAGTGAAGGTTCTCAGTATCTTCATATGACTTCCAATGAAACTATTGGTGGTATTCAGTGGAAAAATTGGCCTGAAACGGGAGATGTCCCTCTCATTTGCGATATGTCTAGTGATATCCTTAGTCGTCCTGTTCCCATAGAGAAATTCGGAATGATTTATGCCGGTGCTCAGAAAAATTTGGGTCCTTCCGGTGTTGCTGTTGTTATTATCCGCGATGATTTATTAGAAAAATGTCCTGATACGCTAACTGCATATTTAAATTATAAAACTCATGCTAAAGCTAATTCTCTGTATAATACTCCACCGGTATTTCCCATATATGCCATTAATCTCGTTCTTAAAAGAATGATTGCTAATGGAGGATTAAAAGGGATGGTAGAGCATAATAGAAAAAAATCTGAACTGCTTTACAGTACAATAGATGAAAGTCAGGGGTATTATAATTCTCCAGTTGATAAAAAATACAGATCAGATATGAATGTTGTCTGGAGACTGGCTTCTGAAGAGTTGGAAAAGAAATTTATTGAAGAAGCTACTGCCCTTCAGATGTTTGGCTTAAAGGGGCATCGAAGTGTTGGTGGATGCAGAGCCTCAATTTATAATTCAATGACTATTGAAGGTGTTGAAAAACTGACTTCATTTATGAAGGATTTCGCTGCCAAAAATTAAGGGTTCTTTCTATTTAAAAAAAGATAAGTTATTTAGATTTTAATTAAAAAACATATTTATATATAAGCTGAAAAGGAAAAAATCTCTCCTTTTCAGCTTATAGGAGCTTTTAGATGAAAAACTTACAATCAAGATTTTCAAAGATGGGAATTTTAATTCCCGAAATATTACTTCCGGAAAATGTAGAAATGGAAAAATGGGCTGTTGTTGCCTGCGATCAGTTTTCTTCTGAAAAAGAATACTGGAGGGAAACCGCCCGTATAGTAGGAGATTCTCCTTCAACACTAAATCTTATACTTCCTGAATGCTATCTGGACGATGGTGATAAACAACTTAGAGTAGAAAAGATTAATAGGACTATGCAGGAATATTTGCATAAAAAAGTCTTTAGAAAACTCAAACCGGGGTTTATTCTTGTTGACAGAAGTACTCCCCGTGTCCAGTCAAGACAGGGTATGATTATTGCCGTGGATCTTGAACACTATAGTTTTGAAGCAGATACCCATAGCCTGATAAGACCAACTGAAGGAACTGTTCTGGAAAGACTTCCTCCGAGAATGGAGATCCGAAGAAATGCGCCTCTGGATATACCACATATTTTACTGCTGATTAATGATAATGAGAAATCAATTATTGAGGAAGCTTTTAATCACAGAGATTCATTTGAAACGGTCTATAATTTCGAATTAATGCAGGATGGTGGTAAAATAAGAGGAGAACTGATTAGTGATCATATCTATCTCGAAAAAATCTGCTCTGCTTTTGAAAAACTCTCTAAAAAAAATGATATTCTTTTTGCCGTTGGAGATGGGAATCACTCATTGGCCACAGCAAAAGAGATATGGAATAATCTGAAAAAAGAAGGCGCTCCTGATAATCACCCGGCTCGATATGCTCTAGTAGAAATAGGAAATATTTTCAATGAAGGTATCATATTCGAGCCTATACACAGAGTTTTATTCAACGTGGACAGTGAGGATTTTTTTTCAAATTTAAAAATAGAAGCCGATTGGGAAATAATCTTAAGAGATTCTGAAAAAGATATGCAGAAAGCCATTATGTCAGATTCTGATGATCATAGAATAGGATTTATTAACGATGGCCAATGGGGATATATTTCCCTTAGAGAGCCGGAAACAAAACTGACATATGAAGTTCTTCAGAGATTTTTGGATTCTTATCTGGAAAAAAACAGTTCAGTTACTATCGATTATATTCACGGTGAACATGCCGTATTTGAACTGGGTGGGAAAAGAGGGACTCTGGGATTATATCTGACAGCAATTAAAAAAGCAGAATTCTTTCAAATGATAATTGATTGCGGATCTTTACCGAGAAAAACATTCTCAATAGGAGAAGCTCAGGAAAAACGCTACTATATCGAGTCTAGAAAAATTACCTTTGATTGAGAATGAGGAAAAGAGACTGGAAGAATACAAACTCTGTATACTGATTTCTCCTTATTCCTATTTCCCCTTTTCCTTTTCTCCGGTCTCTTTTTTCGCAACCATTGCTTTTATTCGCTCTGACAGAACCGGATGGCTATAGTGAAAAAAACTATAGAGAGGATGGGGTGTCAGATTCGACAAATTCTCTTTACCCAGATTTATCAGGGCATTTTTTAACGGCTCTGCAGATCCTACAACATCAACAGCAAATTGGTCTGCTTCATATTCATTTTTTCTTGATTGTATAGTAAAAAGGGGTTTAGCAAAAAAAGAGATCGGTCCCAGACAGAATGACAGGATAACAAGTAATGCCGGGAATGACGCTTCAGAAAAACCGAATGCCCCATAGAGGGGAGCATAACTGGATAGAACTGATAAGAGGTAGAAGAGAATAAAGGCAATTATCAGTGAGGATAGGAGATTTTTTATAATGTGTTTTTTCTTGAAATGGCCTATCTCATGAGCCAGAACACCTTCAATTTCCTCTTCTGATAATGAATTGATAAGGGTATCAAAAAGAACGATTCTTCTCGCTTTACCAAAACCGGTAAAATAGGCATTCGAATGGGAGGACCGCCGGCTTCCGTCCATAATATAGATTCCTTTGGCTTTAAAAGATGTTTTTTCTGCCAGTGCAACTAATCGGTCTTTGAGAGAGCCTTCTTCAATATCTGTGAATTTGTTAAAAAGAGGTGCGATTACAAGAGGATATAAAAGGGAAATCAACAATTGGAAGGAGGCAAAAAATGTAAAGCTATAGAGCCACCACAGATTTCCGGTTTTATCAATAAAGAGAAAAAGCCCCAGTATAAGAGGTACAAAAAGAATAAAAGACAGAATAGTACTCTTCAAGAGATCTATTATAAAAGTTTTCCCTGTCATTTTGTTAAAACCGAATTCCTCTTCAATCACAAATTGAGAATATAAAGACCCGGGAAGAGATAAAAGTGAAGATAAAGCAGTTAGTAATAGAAGAAATAGAATCCCATGGAAATAGGGATGGAAATTAAAACCACCTAGCCATCCATTAACTCGGGGAGCGAATTGGCTCAAAACAACTAAAGCAGTTATTGCAGCTGAAACTACTGAAGTTAATAGTGAATAACGCTCCTTTCTCAGACTATAATCTACCGACCGTGTATATTTTTCTCCAGAAATGAAATCTCTTATAAATTCCGGGACAATATTTCTGTTTTTTATAGAATTATTTATATTTAAAATGGTCAGGCTGAAGGAGAACAAAAACTCTCCTGCAAAAAAAACAAAGAATAAAATTAAAATAGCTAATGGTGTCATGGAAATACCTCATGCCTAAATGATTCTAAGCTGCAGATCTTGCTTCTCAGGATATTTTTATTGGGAATATTGCTTCAAAGCAGTAGTTTTCATACTTTTTATTCTTAGAAAAGGCGAAAACAGCCTGCTAAATAAAAAAAAATACCCTGCTATTAAGCAGGGGGGTAAAATAAGAATATGGAAATTAAAGAGCTGCTACAGCTTCTTTCATTTTCCCTTTTGCAATAGCAGAATTACACTGCTTGCAGATATTGACTTTTTTTCCGTCAAATTCTTTTTCATAACCAATTTTAATGGCAGTTCTCTTACAGAGTGGGCAATCTCCACGACCGCTTTTCACCTGATCTCTGATCCCTGCACCTCTATGTGCTTTAGACATATTTATCTCCTCGATTCATATAATTATCGAATATTAAATAATTTTCAGAATTTATGAAAATATATCCTTCAGAAGGGAAAAAGTCAATGCAATAGGCAAATGTTTATCATTGATTAAATGCGATCTTCTCATTACTCCAAATAATGTATATAGTTAATAAGTTTGTTGTATTAAATTGTATATAAATGACTTAAGGAATATATATGGAAGAAAAAATTAAATTTGATGATTTAGGGCTATCAGAAGCAACTTTATCCGGTATCCGCAAGAAAGGTTTTGAAGAACCATCTCCAATCCAGGCTAAAACTATACCATACCTTTTACAGGGTGAAAAGAACATTATTGGCCAGGCTCAAACCGGTACAGGAAAAACAGCTGCTTTTGGTCTGCCACTCATAGATAAACTGGAACCAGATACAGGGCATGTTCAGGCTTTGATTCTAGCACCAACACGGGAACTGGCTGTACAGGTCTGTGAAGAAATCAACTCACTTAAAGGAAGTAAAAGACTTCAGATCGCACCAATCTACGGTGGACAATCCTATGGTGAACAATTCAGACGACTGAAGCGGGGTGTGGATATCATTGTCGGAACACCAGGACGTATTCAGGATCATATTGATAAAGGGAGTCTGAATCTTTCGAAATTATCATGGTTGATACTAGATGAAGCCGATGAAATGCTTAATATGGGTTTTGTTGAAGATATAGAAAAGATCCTGGAAAGTGTTAATGAAGATAAACGAATGGTATTATTTTCAGCGACAATGCCTAAAGCTATTCTCAATATCGCCGGTCGATATATGGGTGATTATGAAGTTTTAGCTGTAAAAAAACAGCAATTGACAACCAATTTGACTGAGCAGATATATTATGAATTGTCAGAAAGAGATAAATTTGAAGCTCTGTGTCGGATTATCGATATAGAAGACGATTTTTATGGAATCGTATTTTGCCGGACTAAAGTCCGATCCGATGAAGTCGCAGAAAGACTGATCAATAGAGGGTATTCTTCAGCAGCATTACATGGTGATATTTCTCAGAATATGAGAGAGAGAATCCTCTCTCAATTCAAAGAGAAGAAAACAAATATTCTTGTTGCGACCGATGTCGCTGCCAGGGGTATTGATGTCACAAATATGACTCACGTGATTAACTATTCTCTTCCCCAGGATCCCGAGTCTTATGTTCATAGGATTGGTAGAACCGGAAGAGCCGGTCAGGAAGGAACAGCCATTACCTTTGTTACACATTCTGAATATCGGATGCTGGTCAGAATCCAGAGAATGTCAAACACTGATATTAAGAAGAAAACTCTTCCGGGCGTCAAGGATGTTATCCATATAAAAAGAGAGAGAATCATTACTGAACTTTCGGAAACAATTCAGGGTAATCTTGAGAAAGTGAATGAAAGCTATGATTCTATGGCGAAAACTCTGCTTGAACAGGGGAATCCGGAACAAGTTGTCGCTTCATTATTGAAATATTCGTTCAAACAGGATCTCGATGAATCTCAATATAAAGAGATTAAAAATATAAAAATGAACCGGGACGGCAGCAGAACACGATTGTTTGTCGCTAAAGGCCGTAAAGATAATATGAGTGCCCGGGATGTTGTCTCTCTGATTAAAGAGAAAACAGGCATTCCCGATTCCAGAATAGATGATGTACAGGTTTTTGAGATGTTTTCATTTATTACTGTTTCTTTTGATGATGCAGAGCATATTATTGATGTCTTTAGAAAAGCCGGAAGAGGGCACAGGCCTATGGTTGAAAAAGCTAAACCTTCAGATAATAACCGGAGAAGGGGACCTTCTGATGGAAGACCTCGAGGAGCTGGTAACAGGCAGGGTGGACATTTTTATCACTCTGAGAGAAAACGCGGTAATAATAAAAGAAGCCGTTAGTTCAATATTAGGAGCCGTTCCAGAAAAATGTTTTTTCAACGGTTCCATTTTTTTTGAAAATAATTCCTTCCTCTTCCAGAAATCCTCTTTGTATAAGTCCTCCCATATGCTCAGGGAGAGAGATGGAACCTCTGCTGTTTATGACTCTATGCCAGGGAAGCCCTTCCTTATCACTGCTGTTTCTCAGAATCCAGGAGACCTGTCTGGCCGCTCTATGATTTCCCGCAAGAGCAGCGACCTGCCCATAAGATAGAACTTTTCCACTTGGGATGCTTCTTACAATTTCCTTTACAGTGTTACTGAAACTCGTCATTTCCATAAGAAAATAAAAAAAGGCTATTCTATCTGTTTATCAGAATAACCTTTAAAAGAAAATTATTTTTTCTTTTTTGTTTTTTTGGGTTTATCCATTACAGGTATTCGTTTCGTTGCTGATTTTGCTATTGCAAAGCGGAGTTTCTGTATGGGATTTTTTGTTGAACGCTGCATTATTTCGAGACCTGAAACATTCAATTTAATGATAACTTCTTTTAATGCAGGTCTTAATTTCTGAAATTCTTTAGATCCAGGGGCAAGTCCGGAAGAAATAAAATCGTTGAGGTTTTTCAGATCTTTCTGAGTCAGACGCTTTTTGTAGGCTCTTAAGATCTTTTCCTGAGATTTCTGTATCTCTTTCTGAACTTCCATACTGGGCATCTTCGGTTGTTTAGCCATTATGAATATTCCTTCATTTTTGTTAATGGTAATTTACAATTATGTTTAACTCCGGTCAAGACAGGGGTAATAAAATACTTACAATAGTTCAAATATTTCACCATAAAGTACTATAAAGATGAATTTAAAATAAAAAAACCGGCAAAACTACATTTTTGTTTTCAATCTATTGAATAGGAATGATCAGGCATTTATCATATAGAATATGATTAAAAGCACTGGGCGGATGGTCATTCAAAAATTTAAGAATGTCTCCCATCTTGCAGGGTATTTTTATTATCTCAGTAAAAAAACTTTATACTTTCTCTTTACACGAAAACTCAATAGAAAAGTGTTTATTATGCAGCTTCTTTTTACAGGTGTAGAAGCTCTTCCCATCATTGCTTTAATCTCCTTGGGTATCGGTGCTGTTATTATTGTCCAGGGAGTTGCCATACTTCCTCAATTCGGGCAGGACGAGATGATGTACGATATCCTCATCTTAATTATTGTGCGGGAACTGGGACCGGTTCTAACGGCTTTTATTATTACATCCCGTTCAGGAAGTGCCATTACTACGGAATTGGGGAATATGATAGTTTCTCATGAAATTGAAGCTTATGAGTCTACTGGAATAAACCCCGTAACATATCTGGCTGTTCCCCGATTACTCGGAGTCGTCGGATCGATGATAATTTTAAATGTTTATTTTGATATTTTCGGTCTTTTCGGTTCTTTTATAGTGACTTCTATGCTGAACCCTATTCCCATTGATTCTTATCTTATGAATTTATTACAGGTACTGACGGCATGGGATATTTTCA